>JACPYM010000030.1 GCA_016196035.1 Acidobacteriota bacterium
GCGGCCGGCCGTTGCGCCTGCTTCCATTTGTAGAGCACGCCCTCCCCGACCCCCAAGGCGTGGGCGACGGTCGGCACCGATTGGCCGAGCCGCAGCAAATCCAGGGCCTGTTGTTTGTAGGCATCTTCATACTTGCGCCGCCACCGAATAGTCATGAACGTGGAGAAGCGTTAGCACAAGTTTGTCGTCGTCCGGTAATCTGGCCAATAGCTTATATATAGTTGCTGAGGCATTTTGGCTGTCATTGAGTCCAAAGAAATCCGCAAAAGAGCTTGTCGCGAGCTTGTGCTCCAACCAATCTGTTTCATTCTCTGTGAGATCGGTCACTAGCATCTCGTTGCGTTTTTTACGCCGGCGTAATTCATTATAGCAATTATTGATGGCAATTTTGGCTAACCATTGTTCAAAAGATGCTCCTCGTCGATAGCTAGAGAGTGAAAAATAAGCCTTGGAAAAGGTTTCCTGCGTAATATCTTCGACGGTCTCTTTCGAGCGAAAGAAGTGCCAAGCAATGGTAATGATGCGCCGGAGGTGACGTTGAAATAAGTATTCGTACACACTTTGTTGGCCCGCTAGTACCTGCTCAATCAATTCATCATCAGTCAGAAAATTGGGGTGAGGGGATGATTGAGATAACCCCTGTAAATGATGACACTATAGCTCCCTTATTATATTATAGGTCGTGTATCACAGTGGAAGCTTTCCAAAAGCGCCGCAAGTATGATGATGCCTTTAAGCAACAAGCCTTGCAGATGATGCGGATGGGGCAATCCGTGCCGAGCATCGCGTTGGCGTTGGGCGTGGGCGAAAGCTTGCTGTACAAATGGAAACAAGCGCTCCAGCCAGCCGCGCAAGATCAAGAGCTTAAGCAGGTGCGGTCAAAACTCAAACAAGTAGAAATAGAACGGGACATCTTAAAAAAAGCCTTGAGCATTTTTTGCCGTCCGACGTGACGCAGCGTTTTGCGTTTATCGCGTCACAAGCAACGGCTTTTGCGATCAGGGATCTTTGTCAAACGTTAGGTGTCAGTCGCCGCGGTTATTACGCGTGGCAGCAGCGGCCTGCGCCCACTGATGAACTGACGCCCGCGGTCACGAAAGCCTTTTGGCGACACGCGCGGCGGTCGGTTCGCGGCGTTTGACCGTCGAGTTGCAGGCGGATAAACACGCCATCAGACGACGCGGCATACGGCGCATCATGCAAGCCGAAAAGCTGCGGGCGATTCAACCGAAAAGCTGCGTGCCGCGCACGACGGACTCACGCCACGGCGGGCGGCTGAGTCCGCCTCTGCTGGCGGGGCTAACGGACTCACGCCACGGCCAGGCGTTCGTAAGCGACCTCACGTACTGGCCGCTGCAAAATGGGGGCTGGGCCTTCCTGGCGACCCGCCAGCTTGTGGGCTGGTGCGTGGCCGCAAACATGGAAGCGCGCGTTGTCAGCCGCGCCCTGTAGCAAGCGATCGTGCGCCTCAAACCGCCGCGCGGCTTGCTCCTGCACAGTGATCGCGGCGGGCAATACGTTGATGCAGAGTTTCGCGCTTTGCGCGCGGCCAATGGCTACGAACAAAGCATGAGTCGCGCGGGCGAGACCTACGACAATGCGCACGCGGAAAGCTTGTTTTCACGCTACAAAGCGGAGCTGCTTCGGCGACGGCGCGGAACGCGCCGTCGCCGAAGCAGAACTCGAATCGTTTGATTACATCGAACGCTATTACAACCCCATTCGTCGGCATTCAGCTTTGGGCTACCTGAGCCCACAAGATTTTGAAGCCGCCTATTATCAAACAGCGAAAATGGACTCGCTCAAATTACAAGAAAGGACTTAAGCTAAGAGAGTCACGTGTCCACCAAAACGTGACCACCTCAGTCAGCCATCATCACTGGCACGCAACCGTAGCTGATTTAAGAAAAGCGGTGGATGGCTACTATCAAAAAACCGGATAATTTCGGCCCGACATCTAGGTGTGTTTTACATATAGCACATAGATTCAACTATTAAGGCCATTTTTAAAGGTAGTGTAATTTGACCTGAATAGTACTTGCCAGCGCTAAAAATAAAGCATGTGGAGACCATGCTGCAATTGAGATAGGTATTGTCCCTCGTTTGCCTGCTGCCTCAAAGATACTTAATATTCCCCAGAAGAGCAGAGCTAGAGCGGCGCTAATTGCAATGGAAGAAAATCTTGATTGATATTGTCTTCGTATCTGCAAAAGGCAAACTGGAAAAGCTAAAAAAAGTAAAGTAATACATGCGAAAGGGAAAGCGATTTTCTGCATTTGTTCCATGCGTAATGCAGTAGTGGGCAAGCCTGTTCTTTCAACTTGTAAGATATAATTTTGGAGCTGGTTAGAGGTCATCTTATTCGCCTCATGATTGGCCCTTTCATGTAGCGATTCGCGATTTATTAGTTCTGGGGGCGGCTCACTCAGGTTTATAAACTCAAAGTTAGCGAGTCCGTTATCCCCAATTTTATAGCGAAAGCTAGCTGACGCATACGCGCTATTAGCGAGCGTGTTAACTGCGTCAAAGTGAATTACTTCATCCAAGTAGTAGTCAGGATTGGTCAATTTAAAAATTAAAGCTGTTAGCCTTTGATTACCGTTGTTATCAATTAAACGATAGCCAAAAATTGTAGCCGA
Source organism: Acidobacteriota bacterium (assembly GCA_016196035.1). NCBI lineage: Bacteria > Pseudomonadati > Acidobacteriota > Acidobacteriota bacterium. The sequence goes on from JACPYM010000030.1 coordinate 2,640, forward strand.
GTCTTCGTCAGACACCCATTGTCTATCAAATGCGATTGTTACATCTTCCAATGTTTTACCTTTAATTTTCCGATAGCGATTATCCTGTTGCCGATTACTAAAAGGAAGAAATGTTTCGGATAAAAATAAAATACCGAGAAATATCGAGCAAGCTGCTATAATGATAGGTAAGGTAAGACGTAATGGATGAGTCGTGTAGTAGAATAAAATGGTCAATTGCCCGGTTCTTGCTAAAGCAGTTGCGGTGGTTGCTACTGCGAGAAGTATGCTAAAGGGAATAATATAATAAATAACCTGTGGAGAAAGCCAAGCCAAATAGCTTAGAGCAAAGCCCAGCCTAACATTATTTCTGACAAGAGAGGGTGCTATATCAAGGAGTGTAAACAGGATGATTGTGGCAGCTAAGATCGCCAATATCAGCGCAAAAAATTTAGCAAACTCGCTAATAACTAAATAATGCCCTAAATTAAAAGATGGAGACCTATTGCTTCTCTCAAAGCGATTTAGGAGGGTATCTTTTTTTCCATAGGTAAATGTGAGCGTTCTCCTGAAACGTAAGAAACAAGTGCTAATTGAGCTTAACATGCTTATGTAGTTTTTGGTCAGTATCCATTTGAGGGTTACTAAGGTCAAACAAGGAGCTAAGAATCCTAATAGCAGACTTTGATGGCTTATCACCCTATTCCTCAATGCTAGATTCTGACAATAAGTTATTGAAGCATGGAAAATCACGAGGAGCAGAAAACCTGAGAGGAGTAAAAAAGATCTTCGCGCAGATTTTGCATGTAACTTATTAGTTAATACCAACACACAGAGCGAAGCAAAAATACAAGCGAATGCATTAGCAACACGTTTGAACACTTCGACTTCGATTTCATTTTCGATTTCATTATGTAAAGCGACTTCTGGTTTCTTCTTCTGTAACCTGCTAATTAAGCTACTCATGCTAGATAACTGAACAGGGCTATCGAATTCAGCTTCAGTTGGTAAAATTGAAGTAGGGTGTTTTGCAGGGGTAATCTTAATTATATTTTCCTTGAAGACACTTGTAATATGATCCTCGGTGGATAGCAGGTTGTCGATGAGGACTCCATTCGACAACCTAAGCTCAAAGAAGTTTAGGCTCTCATTGAGCGGTGCTAAGCTGCCTGACTTGGCAGCAAGTAACTGAATTTTATCTTGTGCCTCATCCTTCCTGAGAAGTAAAATCCCGTTCCACCTTCCAGTCTGTTGATCAACGCTTTTGACTTTAAACAAAAGCCCTGGAAACTCCGATACAAATGTCTGAGGTTTAATTTGGGTTGCTGCCTTGCCTAATGCGAGATTGTTTCGGGCATCTTTTAGTTTAGCAATTGCTTGTGGTGCGATATTCCAATTCAGTAACAAGGTCAAAACAAACCCAACCACACCTATACAAATAAAAGGCCCTTGTTTAGTAAGCCAATTAAGACCGCTAGCCTCAAATACCCCCCATTCATGATCGGCAACGAAGCGGGAAAGCGTCACAATTTCGCTAATTACAATGGCAACAGGCAGTGTGAAGGTAAAAATTGGCGGTAACAGGCTTGCTAGAGTTTGGAATAATACCTGCCAAGTGATCAGTGGGGAAATCAACAACTCGCTGTTTCGCGAAAGTTGCTGACAAAGCACTAAAATTGTCAAAATCGCTAGGGTGATAAGACAAAGCGGAAGTATTTCTAAAATCAAGTAACGGGGAACTAGTCGATTAATACTGGTAGCAGAAAGCATTGATATGATTAAGTCCGAGTCTGATAATAGTTATTATGAAAATTAAACACTACAATCACCTGAAACATTGATCAATCTTACCCGATACTCAGCTAATGACTCACTAACTCCAAAATGGCGGGCAATCGCAGCTAATGTAAATCCTTGAGTAAGCATCAATCGCAGACCATGATAGGGGACAAGTGCGGCAGCACCTACACCATATGCTTCAGACTCTATTTTGAGATCATATTCTCTAGCTCCTGCAATATCTGAAGAAATTCGATTTCGCCGATGACCCAATAACACATGACAAATCTCCTCCATTAACGTTGCAACAAGTCTGTTTGGTGCCTGTGTAGCGTTCAATACTATAAGCACACTACCATCTTGTTGAGTACCCGAAGAAATTCCAGACCAATGCCCCGCACTATCTATAAGCAAAACTTTGGCATTAATTTCCGACATCTCAGATACATCCTTCACAAACATAACCTTCATACCAAGCTGGACGGCTAGATCATATGGATTTAATCGAGCAAGGGATGTTAACTGAGCAAAATTACGAATTTGAATCGCGCTTTTCTCGTATTCCCTCGTTCTGCCGCGAAGAGTTCCCAACATTACGCCGATACCCCTCATATGCAATTCGAAAAAGCTCTGATAACGCATACGCTGTTTCAGGAGTCAATTCTGGATCTGCTCTCAAATACGCTTCAACAATTGAGGGGGTAGGTTCATTTGGATAGTGCACCACCATTTGAGACCTTTCAGTCCAAAGACTATCAGCCAACCCTACAATCCTTTCAATTGGAATTTCTAACCATCGGCAAAGTTTTGCCAATGTCGTCGCATCAGGAATAAAACCCTTTGCTGTCTCAATCCTAGATAACGTCGAGGGGCTAACTCCAGTGAGTTTAGCTACGGCCCGAAGAGAAAGATGTCCAGCTTCTCTCTTTCGGGTCACATGTTTTCCCAGTTCCTTGACGTTAATCAAGTCTGCACGATTCGCTATCATTTATCTATCCCTCCAAACCAAATTTATCTTGGCAAGCCAACCAGCTGCCAATTGGTCGGACGGCAAAAAATGCTCAAGGCTTATTTTATAATGTCCCGTTCGGTCTCAATCTATTTGAGTCGCCAACGCAACAGCGACCCTAAGCGTACCTTCTTTACTGCAATCTTCTACAAGCCACCAGGGCAATCACATTTAATTTCGGAGTATTTCCAATTTTCGCCCAGTAAGCGCGTGGCTTCGACCGTTGCCCTGTCCCTGTACAAGCCACTGTCTCTGGCGGTGGTAGCTGACTTATGCGGCTAATAGCGACTTTAATTAGGCATAATCTTACGTGCCAGTTTGCCAACTATTCAAATACTCGACCATCTCAGAGGTCAATTGATCTATTTTGATATCCATCGCTGCTAACTTTAAGGTAGCAATTTCTTCATCAATCTCTACAGGTAATAAATGGATATTAGGTTCAAGTTCGCCTTTTTTCTTGATCAGATACTCTGCGGACAAAGCTTGGTTGGCGAAGCTCATATCCATTACGCTGGCTGGGTGCCCTTCGGCAGCCGCAAGATTGACTAGGCGCCCTTCACCTAAAACGATTACAGATTTGCCACTTTTTAGCCGGTACTCCTCCGTCCATTGCCGAACTGCTTTTACCTCGCTAGACAACTCTTTTAACCCTACAAGATTCAGTTCAAGATCGAAATGCCCAGAGTTACAGACGATCACGCCATCTTTCATTACTGAAAAATGATGCTTATCAATGACATGACGATTGCCAGTCACAGTAATAAAAATATCGCCATGCACTGCGGCGGCTTCAATTGGCATCACACGAAAGCCATCCATAACAGCCTCTAGCGCTTTGACAGGGTTGATCTCTGTGACAATTATGTTGGCCCCCATACCTCGGCCACGCATTGCTACCCCTTTACCGCACCAACCATAACCAACCACAACAATTGTTCTACCAGCCAGTAAAATATTGGTTGCGCGGATGATGCCATCCAGTGTGCTTTGCCCTGTACCATAACGATTATCGAAGAAATGCTTCGTTTGTGCATCATTAACGGCGATCGCGGGAAAGGTCAACTTGCCTTCCTTTAGCATTGCTCTGAGCCGAACAATGCCAGTGGTGGTTTCTTCCGTTGAACCAATAATGTCAGGGATTTGATCGGGGCGATGTTTAACTAATGTCGCCACTACGTCGGAACCATCATCAATGATGATCTGCGGTTTGTGATCAAGCGCCATTTCAACATGGCGCAAATAAGTTTCTGTGGATTCACCTTTTATCGCAAAGACTGAGACGCCGTAATACTTCACTAAAGCTGCTGCCACATCATCTTGGGTGCTTAATGGATTAGAGGCAATCAGTACCGAATCCGCGCCAGCCGCCTGGAGTGCCCGAACAAGATTGGCAGTTTCTGTGGTTACGTGCGCACAAGCCACTAGCCGGATACCTTTTAGTGGCTGTTCTTTTGCGAATCGCTCACGAATCAAGCGAAGTACAGGCATTTCACGCTCAGCCCATTCAATGCGTCGCTTCCCTTCGTCAGCCAGTTCAATATTCTTGATGTCGTATTGCTTACTCATGTGATTTCGATTTATATCCTTTCTCGATTAAAGACCCGCAGCCGCACGAAGTTTTTCGGCTTTATCGGTAGCCTCCCAAGTGAAAGAGGACTCCCTTCGCCCGAAGTGGCCAAACGCAGCCGTGGCTTTGTAGATTGGCTGACGAAGGTTTAGTGAACTAATAATGCCTTTTGGCGTCAATTCAAAATTGGCGCGAATTATTTCTGCAAGCTTTTCTTCGTCAATTTTCGCAGTACCAAAACAGTCTATATAAACCGAAACTGGCTCTGCCACCCCAATAGCATAAGCTAATTGAACTTGGCAGCGGTCCGCCAAGCCAGCAGCTACCACGTTTTTCGCAATATAGCGCGCCATATAACACGCTGAGCGATCCACCTTGGTCGGGTCTTTGCCAGAGAAAGCGCCACCACCATGCGGGGCCGCTCCTCCGTATGTATCCACAATGATTTTACGACCCGTTAATCCAGTATCACCCATTGGGCCGCCGACCACGAAACGTCCTGTGGGGTTGACGTAATACTTCGTGTTGGCATCCAGCAAATTGCCAGGAATAACTGGTTTGATGACATGGTCAATAATGTCTTCGCGAATCTGGTCGGCCCCCGCTTCAGGGCTGTGTTGGGTGGAAACGACAACTGCGTCAACGCGTATAGGCTTCCCATTTTCATATTCCACAGTCACCTGTGACTTACCATCCGCCCTTAAATAGGGTAGTGTTCCGTCGCGGCGGACTTCGCTTAAGCGCCGTACCAAATGGTGTGCGAGTTGAATCGGGGTTGGCATCAATTCTGGATTTTCACTGCACGCATAACCGAACATAAGACCTTGGTCTCCTGCACCGCCAGTGTCTACGCCCATTGCGATATCTGGTGATTGCGTGTTGATCGCGGACATCACGGCACAAGTGTCGCAATCGAATCCATATTCTGCATTGTCATAGCCAATTTCGCGTACCGTTTCACGCGCCACCTTGGCGTAATCAACGCGAGCGGTCGTAGTAATTTCACCACTAATTAAAAGCAACCCCGTTGTCGCGAAAGATTCACAAGCCACGCGAGCAGTGGGGTCTTGACGTAACACCTCATCCAAAATAGCGTCTGAAATCTGGTCGCAAATCTTGTCTGGATGGCCTTCGGTGACAGACTCCGAAGTAAACAAAAAACGTCCGTGCTGTTTCACAATTTCCTCCTGGATTTATGATTGCCTATACAGGCGAATGGAGCTTAGCTAGTAAAGTCGGTGAGGGTGTCATAGGGTCGACAATCTGTCAAGGAGCGCCTTAGCAGTCAGGAACGTGGGTGGAATTTCTTGTACGCATCTTGCAAATTTTCGTTGGTGACGTGTGTGTAAATCTGGGTGGTGCTGATGTCACTGTGTCCGAGCATCATTTGAACAGAACGTAAATCAGCGCCATTACGCAACAAAACTGTGGCGAAACTGTGCCGCATCATGTGAGGAGTTACGTAATCAATCTTGGCTTGTTGTCCGTAACCTTTAATAAGCTTCCAGAACTTCTGGCGGGTGAGCGGAGCGCCGCCAAACTCAACAAATAGATAGTCGCTACCCTTTCCCTGTAGCAATCTTGGCCGCGCGGCAAAGTAGCGCTTCAGATAATCAACTGCGGATTTGCCGATTGGCACGCGCCGTTGTTTCGTGCCTTTGCCGAAGCAATTGATCACCCCTCTATCCCAATCCAGATCACTTAGTTTCAAACTGATTAGTTCTGAAACCCGTAGCCCCGTGGCATACAAGACTTCCAGCATCGCTTTATCACGCAAGCCGACATCGTCATTTAGCGTGGGCTGAGCCAAAAGTCGCTCTACGTCGTCATTGTTTAGAAAGCTCGGTAGGGTTTGCCATGATTTACGTGATTCGATCAGGCTTGAAGGGTCACGCCGAAGAATTCCCTCGGCAAGTAGAAACTTGAAAAACCCTTTGATGACCGAAGTGAAGCGCGCCATTGAGGCGTCACCTGCGTTTCCATCCTTGAGCTCCGCAAATAATTCAATCAGGTCACTACGTTCTATCGAAAGTAGATCCTTTTCATGTTCCTCCGCAAAGCAACTTAGTTTGGAGAGATCATTGCGATATGCCTCAAGCGTATTGGCCGCCAAGCCTTTCTCAACTTTTAGATAAGCAAGGTAGCGCCGAACATACTCATTTTCTACCGCAGCCGGTAGCATCTTTTGTGGTGCTCTATTGTCAGCGCTTCGCGACTTCCTTAGCATTTTTTTCTCTCCTCTTGAACAACAGCATCAGTCTACTTAGTATGGCGCTCCTATCTATAAGTGATTTTATATTATCAGACCCTGATTTATGCGTAAATAGTTTTGTCTTATTCATGAAACTTTAGGAAACCTCCAGTAAACCTTTGGGGGAACAACGTAGCTTATGAACTTAAAAATTGAGAATAAAGCAACCATCAAAATTCCCGGCGATTTGGACAAAACCGTCGCCAGTATTTTTCAAGTCATTCCGGTTGAACACACCCGTGGACTGCAACGCATCGTATTTGTTGACCAGATCTCAATGGATGCCCGGCTGGCAACAATGGCTGGCAATAATAACCTGCCAGGCCTTTATCACCCTAAACAAGGCATTGTTCAGCCCTGGCTGGAAATTGCTGTAAGCGCTCTTTTACCGCCGGATAGTTTTTTTAAGCGGCTGGCTGCCAAGCTAAATTTCAAAGCCAACCTGGCTTATTTGCTGATCTCTTTGCAAGCCCAGCATTATCATTTCACCTTGGCGCACGGAATTAAGAAGAATCAGTATGAAGGCAAGATCCGCTCATACTCAGACAAGTACCATGAGCTTTGGCGTGAAGCGCAGGGTGGTTGGCGCGCCAAAATGTTTAAGCCCTTGCGCCCGTACATTGAAAAATGGGCGAAGAAATTGCGTACTCGATACGAGGCGGAGCAGCGCAAAACCTAAGCCTTTCCACGAGCTTCAAATTGTTTTCCCGCGACAGGGAGTGACTAACTTATGGCGATTCAAAGGAAGCGTGAGGAATTTGGCCGGGCGGTTGCGCGCGTGATTTTGGAGTCGTGTGAGCCAGTAGAATTGCCGCCCGCCGAAGTTGATGAACAGGGCGCTACGGTTGAGCGACAAGAGTTCCAAGCATATCTGCCAGAGCTATTTTCCGCCCTATGCGAGGGTGGCGCCGTCAAGCCAGTTCCTCTAGTGCAAAGCGACTCACTTTTCATCATCAACGGTGCGACAAGAACCTTTTGGGTGCGGTTATGGCATACCGACACCACACGCACAGCCGTTGCGCGACTGCATGTCGTAAATTGTTTGCCTCGTTCAGGCCAGGTCCAACTCAGTTTCAAGAGCCAAGGGTCATAAGTCCCGGTTTGGCTGACGCGGAAACTTCACGTAAGGCAAGCGTGTTCCCCGCACGAAAATTTGGTCTGTGCGTATATTGGCGGGGGCTTCAAATCCTGTGCTTCCCATTGTCGCAATCAGATCGTCCTGATCCACACCATCGCCGCTGACGCCAATTGCTCCGACTAATTTTCCGTTTTTATAAAGCGGAACGCTGCCTGGAAAGATTTGAAAGCCATTGTTGACCGCCGCGCTTAGCAAAGGATTTCCACATGGCGTGGTAATGGCATCCTTGAGCGCAAGAATGTCTTTGTCTCTGACAAACTTGAGGATATTCTCGAAATAGCCTTCTCGTATCGCATCCAATTGAAAGCCCACGTTAAAAGGACTGAAATCGGTTAAGGGTAAAGAGAATGGCCCCGGCAAGGTGCGGTCAATCCCATCCGGATAAAGCGGTCGAGCTAAAAAGCCAATGGCCCGGTCGCTAAAGGCAACTGAACCGTCCAGCCGTAATCCATCACGCGCGGCAGCATCAACATATTTTCCCAGCCCTACTTGCCGTAACAATGTGGCAGCAGCACCATTGCTGAAGAAGGCTGCCGTGCGCGCCTTTTGCGCCGAAACATCAAAGCCAAATTGCGGAGCGTCAGCCGTGCTGAAAATGCCCAATAGTTTGCCATTCGGGTCGCATACCGTGATGTTCACTTCTGCGGCGCTATTCAGAGGCTGGCGAATCGCGGCACGCGTGATAGATGCCTGTTTGGCCGCTTGGGTCAGGATACGAATAACTTCATCGCGCGCGAGATCAGGGGTTGAGCCAAACGAAGCTGTTCCGCTGGGAAACAGCCTTGTATTGATGCGCCCGGCAGGTGCGTCTCCCACCGTTGCCGTGATGAATTCGGTGGCTTTGCTAGCGATCACACTGGTAGGAGCAATGCATGAATCAGGGACATCCTGCCGCAAGCAGCAAGCAGTGATCGCCCCCGGCAATTGATTAAACGGCTTGAGTGGTAGCGCCGGAGGAGCGGCGGCATCCACATAAGGAAAGCGAATGCCATTGACGATAATTTTATCGCCCGTAATTGAAGAAGGAGGCTCAAACCCCCGCGCGCCGGCCAAGGCCGCCACTTCTTCTAAGGCAATATCCAGGTCAGCCGGAAGCGGGTCGAAGGCATAACGGCCATCGCCTTCAATACCGATGGCTCCGACCTTGATGCCGTTTTTGTATAACGGTAAAGCGCCAGCCCCGGCGGATAATCCGAGTGGGGCTTTCGGGTTTACATCGCTGCAAAGCAATTGCGAAAACTGCACGCCGAAAAGCGGGCCACTGCCTTGGAAGCTGATGCCGGGCGGGAAATGCTCTTGCACGATAAAACTGGCCGTGCGGGGCGTGAAGGCGTGCCCGTTGCTGCTCAGGAAGCAAGCCGTCACTGCCTTGGAAATAGCCGCCGTACAGATCGGCACGCGTACCCCTTCCAAACCGCACGGCAAAGGAAAATTCAAAGTCCCGTCACTGGGTGTACAGCCCGCCCGCAATAAACCTACGCGCGCTGTTTCGGGCGCTCCTGTCATGCTGAAAACTCCAAGGTAATTTCCCTCGGCATCCACGACGGCAATGACGGCGCGCAAGCCATCCGCTTCGGCTTGGGCTACGGCTTGCGCGATGATCTGTTGAACCTCGGCAACGGAGAGTTGATTGGCTTGCGCGGTGTCGCGTGTAGCCGTTTGACGCCCCATCTCGCTACGTCTGGCCGGAATGCTGAACACCGTGGGGATGGCATTCAAATTGGCTGTCACTGAGTTGCCTAGCACGGGATCGTGCAAAGTGATGCGCAGACCTTGTTGCAAGGTGGCTTCGTTGACACCTTCGACATATAGCGTCGTGACCCCGGCAAACTGAATGGCGGATGTTGGCAGCGGCCCGGCGGGCGTTTCGAGCGTGACATTCAGGGCTGGCGAGAAAGCCGCGCCTTTGATGATCAAGCGCTGAAGCGTGCCGTCATAAACACAATCCTGCGCATCAATTCTTAAAGGGTCATCTCTGTTTACCAAACGAGCGTGGGCGCTTGGATTAAGGTTGAGACACAGTATACTGATCAAGCTTAGCGCGCACAGAATCAAGCCAAGGCGCGGGGTGATTTGGAAATGTTTGCGTTTCATTGGCCCAACCTTCCAGTTTTTGACGATAGATCGCGTAGCCAGGTAATGCTGCGGCGCACAGTATAGTCCTGGCAGCGGCAAAATCACCACGGCAAATTCCCTTTCTATTGTCTGGCCCAGAAATCTTGACTTTGGCACACGCAAGACGATAATCGGCGCGTCGTTGGCGTGAATTCTCTCCTCTACTCAAGCTCTACCGAATCTGTAAAACGTTTCGATTCGCAGGTAATTTGACGGGACAGGCGCAAAGCTCAATGAAGTTAAAGCTGTTAATTACAGTTCTCTATTTGCTGGCGCTCGCCTGGCCAGCCTTGCCTTCATTGCCTTCCCTGCTGAACGTGCGCGCCGCGCTGTTGCCGCAAGTGCAAACCGCCGATTTATTCTTTGATCGAAATGGCAAGCGCGGCCTCGTGCGCTTCAATCATAAACAGCACGAAGGGCTGCTCACGCGCGCGCCCAATTTAGCCCATCAGGCGCCGCCGACACTCGCTTGCGTGGGTTGTCATCACACGACACAAAACATATTGAAACGCGAACAGTTTCAAAAGTGTAGCGATTGCCATCGCGCGCAGGGCTTTCCTGATAACCCTGTGCCCGCCGCGCAAAACGTCCGCAGCGAAGACGACCGTGACATCGAACTCAACTCCCGCGAAATTTTTCATCGCCTTTGCATCTCTTGTCATCGCGACGAAAAACCGCGCGCCGAAAATGCCACGAAGAAAATTCCGGTCACCTGCAACGAATGCCACGACCGCAATGCCACCGCGCCGGAAATCGTCGCCTCCAGTTTAATTCCGCCACCAGCCGATGATGCTCCGACAGGCGAAGGCCTTCCTAAGCCCTTGCCCACTGGCTCTGTCAGCACGCCGGTGGATGCGCCGCAAGGCTATGCTGGGAAATCACGGATTGAGCAGCCTGATCTTAAAGGGGAGCCTGACGCGAATGCCGTTGCGCGTCCCGATCGCTGGCGCATCAGTTTTCCTGATGATCCACGCCTGAAAAAGGGCGCGTTGAAAAATCCCTATAATCAAAACGTGTTGAAAGGCGATTATCCGATCTTTGGGCAACACAACTATTTGGTGCTGACGCTGGAAAGCGAATCCATGTTCAATGGCCGCCGCATTCCGCTGCCCAGCAATGTCAGTTCGGAACGCCCGAACAGCACAGAGTTTTTTGGGCGCGGCGGGCAGGTCTTTTTCAACCAGAACTTCATCACCTCGGTCGAATTCTTTCACGGCGATACGTCCTTCAAACCGGTTGATTACCGTTTCAAATTCACGCCGGTTTTCAATCTGAACCTGCTGCACACGCAGGAGCGCAGCATCGTCAATATCAACCCGGTGATCGGTGCGAGCCGCTTCGACAGCTATATCGGCTTTCAAGAATTGTTCGGCGAGGCGCGGCTGGGCGATACAACCAAGTTCATTCCCTGGTTGCGCGGCAAGGGCAACCAAGACGGCAAGAGTCCGCACTTCGACTCGACCTTTATCCGCGCGGGTATTCAGCAATTCAACAGCGACTTTCGCGGCTTCATTTTCAACGACTATAACCTCGGTGGCCGCCTCTTTGGCCAGTTCGCCAACAACCGCTATAACTTTAACGCGGCGGCGTTCTACATGCTGGACAAGGACACCAACAGCGGGTTGAACACGCGCTTTTTCACGCGCCTGGCCAATGATCGGCGCAACGAATGGCGCAACCAGTTGGTCGTGATCGCCAATCTGTACCGGCAAGACACCAAATGGAAAGGCTACACCACGCAGTTCAGCTTCCATTACAACGATGACCGGCCCAGCCGTGTGTATGATCAGAATGATTTTCTGGTGCGTCCGGCCTTGATCGGCACGATCAAAGATCATGGCGTGAAATCGTATTACCTGGGCTTTACCGGCGATGGGCATATCGGCTTGACGAATATCAACCACGCTTTCTATCAAGTGCTGGGGCGCGACTCATTCAACCCGATTGCGGGGCGCAAAACTGACATCAATGCCCAGATGGCCGCCGTAGAGCTTTCGCGTGACCGCGACTGGCTGCGCTTCAAAGGTTCGGTGTTTTGGGCTTCGGGTGACAGCAAGCCGTTCGACGGCAAGGCGCGCGGGTTTGACTCGATCCTTGATTTGACTGAATTCGCGGGCGGCAAATTCAGTTTTTGGAACAGCCAAGCGATTCCGTTTTTGAATACGGGCGTCTTGCTGACCACGCCCGAAAGCCTGGTGCCGAGTTTGCGCAGCAGCAAGACGCAGGGCCAATCCAATTTCGTCAATCCTGGCATTTTCATATACAACGCAGGGCTGGAAGCGGAATTGAAACCGAAGCTGCGCGCGATTTTGAATTTGAATTATCTGCATTTCCATCACACCGAGCCATTGTCGCAGTTGCTGTTTCAACCCGGCATACGGCGGCCCATTGGCTTGGATTACGGCGTCGGCTTTTTGTATCGCCCCTTGTTGAGCGAAAATGTGATCGTCACTGGCGGCTATTCATCGCTGCTGCCCGGCACCGGCTTCAAAGACATCTTCAGCTCCAATTGCGCGGGGCAAGGCTGCGGCGCGAAACCGCAAATGCTTTATTCGGTTTTTGTGAAGGTGAAGTTTACGTATTGACCTGGGTACGCAGCGCTTCCAGCGTGCGGACTCGGCGGCGGACGTCTTCCTTCCGGCAGAAAAAGGTCTGACGCCGAGTCCGCACGCTGGAAGCGCTGCGTACCCAGGGTGAGAAGTTCAAATGACAGACACGCAAAGAAACATTCTGAAATCGCTGCTGATTCTGGCCCTGCTCTGTCTCTATGGCTTCGTCAATTCCCCGCGTCTGCTGCTGACGGGTAAGGCCCAAGGCGCGGCGAAAGACTGCACCACCTGCGACCGCGACGCCCAACGCAACCGCGCGCCTTCGCCCTGCGACCCTCAGCTTTCAGCGCAAGAAGCCGAACACCTCGCCAAAGACACCAATCCGGCCAAATGGAACATGACGCCTTGCGCCGCCGAATTGCGGAGCCGTGGTTGCAACGATTGCCACAGCAGCATCGAAGACATGCACAACGGCGCAATCAGCCTCGGTTGCATTGATTGCCACGGCGGTGATGCGACAGTCAGACGTTCGCAAGAAATTGCCTATAAATCGGCGCCATACGATGGGCTAACTAAAAAGGCCCACGTGCAGCCGCGTTATCCCGAAGCTTGGAAAAACTCCGGCAACCCCGTGCGCCCGGCAACGCTGACGCTCAAAGAAGACCCGGACTTCATTCGCTTCGTCAATCCCGGCGATCTGCGCATCAGCCAACTGACCTGCGCCAGCGCCGAATGCCATACCAATGACGTGCACAACGTCAAGCGCAGCATGATGACGACGGGCTCGATGCTGTGGGGCGCGGCGCTTTACAACAACGGCGGCTTTCAATTCAAAGATGCCCGCTGGGGCGAAAGCTTTGGCCCGGATGGCACACAGCAGCGCCTGCAAACCAATCCGCAACCCGACGCCGCGACCACGCAAAGCAAAGGCGTGCTGCCTTACATTGATCCACTACCGCGTTGGGAGATTTCGCAGATGGGCAATATCCTGCGCACCTTTGAGCGCGGCGGGCGCAAAGCCGCCGAGATCGGCAATCCGCAATCCGAAGAGTCATCCGGCAAGCCAACGCAAAACTTGCTCAGCCCGCGCGGACTGGGGTCATTACTGACGACCGATCCAGTCTATCTGGGTTTGCAGAAGACGCGGCTGCTCGACCCCATGCTCTCGATGATGGGCACAAATGATCAGCCGGGCGATTACCGTTCGAGCGGTTGCACGGCCTGTCACGTTGTTTACGCCAACGACCGCAACCCGCAACATTCAGGGCAATACGCGCAATTCGGCCATACGGGCCAGAGCGCGTCGGGCGATGCGGCCTTGTGCGCGGCACAAAACAAGGGCGAACGCGGCCATCCGGTGCGCCACCAATTCACGCGCGCGATTCCTTCCAGCCAGTGCATCGTGTGTCACGTGCATCCTGGTACGAATGTGCTGATGACCTATTACGGTTCGACCTGGTGGGATTTGGAAACTGACGCGGGTGATATGTACGACCCGAAAAAGCTGAGTCCCGAACAGCAACAGCAAATTCTGGCGCGCAACCCCGAAGAGTCTGCGCTACGCGGCAAATGGGGCGATGCGGGATTCCTGGATAACCTGGACAAGCTCAACAGCAGCCCGCACCGCAAAAACACGCAATTCGAAGATTTCAACGGGCACGGCTGGATCTTCCGCGATGTGTTCAAACGTGACCGCAAAGGCAACCTGCTGGATGCGACCGGCAGCGTGATTGACCAGAGCAAAGTCACGCCGGAGTTGTTGCAACGCGCGACCAAAGAAACGACTGACAATCCCGAAACGCGCGAGGGCGTGCCGGTGCACCTGAAAGACATCCACCTCGAAAAAGGCATGCATTGTGTGGATTGCCATTTCAAACAGGACAGCCACGGCAATGGCAAGCTTTATGGCGAAGTGCGCGCGGCCATCGAAATTGATTGTGTAGATTGCCACGGCACCGTCTTTGACCGCGCCGACCCGACTTCCGCCAAAGCCAAAACTTCGGCGGCGGCAGGTGGCAATCGCATGCTCGATTACCGCATGACGCCGTTTAAGCAGGATCGCTTTTTCTGGCGGAACGGCCAGCTTTATCAACGCTCGGCGGTCGAAAAAGGCCAGGAATGGCCGGTCGTGCAGGTCAAAGATACGGTTGATCCGGCCAGCAGTCATTACAACGAAAAGGCCGCGCTGGCGAAGACGATTCACAAAGACGGCAAGACCTGGGGTGCGCCGCAAATGGGCGACAACCTGGCGCACGGCAATCAGAGCATGACCTGCTACACCTGCCATCTCTCGTGGACGCCGAGTTGTTTCGGTTGTCATTTGAAGATGGAAGCCAACGAGCAGAAGCCGATGCTGCACAACGAAGGCGAGCCGGAGTTGCGCAACTGGACTTCGTACAACTTCCAGACCCTGCGTGATGACGTCTTTATGCTGGGCAAGGATGGCACGGTCACAGGCAAGCGTGTCGCGCCGGTGCGTTCAGCCTGCGCCGTGCTGGTCAGTTCACAGAACGCGCTGCGCGAGTGGATTTATTCGCAACAGCAAACTGTCTCACAGGAAGGTTACAGCGGGCAGTCTTTCTCTTCGCACTTCCCGCACACCGTCCGCACCAAAGAAACCAAGGGCTGCACAGATTGCCACCTGGCTGAAAAGAATGACAACAACGCCTGGCTGGCGATGGCGACGATGCAAGGCACGAATTTTTATAACTGGATTGGGCGGTTCGTTTACGTCGCCACCGGCCATCACGGCTTCGAGGCCATCGTGGCGACCGAACGCGACGAACCGCAGGCGGTCATCGGCAGCTACCTGCACAAGGTCGCCTTCCCCGAGGAGTTCAAAAAACACGAAGCCGTGCATCAGGAATTGCACGAGGTTTACGAGCATCCCGGCAATGACATCGGCGACAGTTTGCGCTTCAAACGCGACACCGAAGTGCTGAGCGTGCAATTGCGCGGCGAGTATCTGTATGCGGCGTGCGGCAAGGGTGGCTTCCGCATTTACGACGCGGCGAACATTGATCAGAAGGGCTTTTCCGAACGCATCACAACCGCGCCATTCTCACCGTTGGGCCAGAAGTTTTATATCAAATCGAAATACGCCACGGCGCTGGCTTCCCCTTCGACACTGGCGGTTGATCCGTCGGCCACGGTGGATGCGGTTTTGAAGATTCCGCAACGGCGGCGGCATCGCCCAGAGAACGAAGAAGGCATTTACCGCGACGATAAACAACCGATACATCCGCTGTACGCTTTCCTGTACGGCACTGACCGCGAAGAAGGCCTGGTTGTTATCGGCAATCCGCTGGATGAGAAAGACAACGGGCCGGGCGTCGCGACGTTGTTGGATGGCGATCCGAACAACAACTTTATCAAACGCGCGCTGGCCTGGAACCCGAACGGCTTGCTCAAAGGCGCGAACAACATCGTCATTGCGGGCACGCACGCTTACATCACCTGCGACAAAGGGCTGGTCATTGTGGACATCACTGATCCGCTCAAACCGCAGGCCGTCGCCACGCTTCCGTTGCGCGGCGCGCGCGCGGTGCAGGTGCAATTTCGCTACGCTTTTGTTTGCGACGGCGAAGGCGTCAAGGTTGTGGACGTAACCAATCCAGCCCAAGCGCACTTGATCGCTGGCGCGGCGGTCAAAATCGAAGACGCGCACAACCTCTATCTGGTGCGGACGTATGCCTACGTTGCGGCGGGCAAGCAGGGGCTGGTGATTCTGGATATTGAGAATCCCGAAAAACCACGGCTGGATCAAACCTTCAATGCCAACGGCGCAATCAACGACGCACACGATGTCAAAGTCGGGATGACCAATGTGAGCCTGTTTGCTTACGTTGCCGATGGAAAGAATGGCTTACGCGTCGTTCAACTCACGTCGCCCGAAGAAACGCCGGGGCATTACGGCTTTAGCCCGCGCCCGACGCCGAAGCTGATCGCGACGGGGCATACCGTTGGCCCCGCGCTGGCCGTCTCAGAAGGTATTGACCGCGACCGGGCGATTGATGAGAGCGGCAATCAGTTGGCGGTGTTTGGGCGGCGCGGCGCACGGCCCTTTAACTACGACGAGATGATGCGGCTGTTTGCCTGGAAGAATGGCGCGCAATGGCAGTTGTTCACGGTGCCAGAGATCAACGACAAGAACATTGAGTTGGTCAACGGCATTCGACAGTACCGCGATATTCGCAGCAAGTATGGCGCGCCGCGCAAAGGCGCGGCGACAACGGCGTTGGTAAAATGAAGTGGCGATGCGACTGAAACTAATTACAATCGGGTTATTCGGTTTGGCGTTTGCGGTTGCTTGGGCAGCCTTGGCGCAGTCTGCCAGTCTGCAAGCGGATGGCTCGATCATTGTGCTCAACGTCAAAGGCGCGCGTGAACGCGGCGCAGTGCGTTTCGATCATCAGGCGCACCAGGGCCGCCTCAATCCCGATCCGTCCGCGCCCTTCAAAGCGAGTGCGACGGCGTCTTGCACCGGCTGCCATCATACGAGTAACGAAACCGGTGTCCCGCAATTATGGAAGTGCACTGTTTGCCATCAAACAGAAGGCAGGGCCGAAGGCAAAGGCGCGGGGCAATACATCAACAAACGCTGCGGGCAGCAGTGCGAGACTGCCGGGAATCCGAAAAACTGCCAATGCGATGAGTTGTATTTCGAGCGTGCTTTCCACGACAGTTGTATTGGCTGTCATCGCGCCAACAACGAGCAAACGCGCGTCAAGCGCGCGCCCATAACGTGCAGCGGTTGTCACGCCGCGCGTCAATGATCGAAGCGGACATACGCATGGACTTGCACAGACTAAAACGCAGCATCCTGATCGTGGCCTGTGGCCTGGGGCTGGGCGGCTACGCTGGGCTGTGTATTTTCAAGGCAGATTTCGCAGCCCTGGCGACGCCAGCGCAAATGCCGCAGAAAGGCGGCAAGTTTCCGCACGGGCAGGCAGGCAAACAAAGCTTGAAAGGACATCGCGATCTGGGTTGCGCGGATTGCCATCTGATCGGCTTGCAACCGCCTTACCAAGTCACGGGCAAGCCCAGTCCCAACGTCAATCCGGCGGTGGCCACGCCCTTCCCAGGCCACGCCAGTTGCGTGGCCTGTCACAACTTCGCGCTGATGTCATTTGCCAAGCCCGCTTTTTGCGGCGTCTGTCACGAACGCAATGCCGAATCGCCCACGCAACCGGGGGTCTTTGACCGTTTTCAAACGGCGCGGCTGGCCAGCGACTTTGGCATTGCCTTTTCACACGTCGCGCACAAACAAGCGTTGCCGAGTGGGCTGACGCTCGCGCCGGTCAATGACCGCACAAGCTCATTGGCCAAGGCGCAATTGCAAAGCGGGAGCGCTCCGCTGTGCACCGATTGCCACGCCAAGCTGCAAACTAGCTTTGCCCAATTCAAGGCTGACCAGCCGGAACTGGCCGTCGAAACAGGTCACCCAACCTGCTTCACTTGCCATCTTCAAAAACCGGTCAGTCAAACAACGCAATCCGGCAAAGACTTCCCCACTTCCGGCAATTGCCAAGCTTGCCATTCGTTATCGGACTCTAGTGGCCAAAAACTGCGCGCGCCAGGCTTGTTTCAACATTTTAAAGTTGCGGAGTTTCGCCATCTGGATCACGAACTGGATACGCGGTCGGTCAAAAAGAATGTGGCAAGTGTGGTTAAAGCGCCAGATTCTTTGTGTGCCGAATGCCATAGTGTTGTCGCGCAGGCGGTTCGTTTGAACGACATCCAGGCACCGGGGCTGGGTTCATGCACGAGTTGTCATAATGACAAACGCCGCCCCGGTTTACCTGAGCCGTTGACTGCGGCAGTATTGCGCACGCTCAGAAGCAATGATTGAAAGGCTTGACGTAACGAAGCCTGTGCCCCTGTGCCCGGCGTTATGGATAAAGCGGTATGAGAAGCACGAGGAAATACAAACTGTGGGCGTTAGGTTGTCTGACCCTGAGCTTGTTGACGGGGCTGGCGGCCTGTCGCGGGTCACAACGCAAGTCCGCACCGGTGACTGAAGGGCCAGCGCCAGCGGCGGCGCAAGCTTCGCCAAAGACGGCGCAAGCTTCTGCCGAGGAAGCCAAGGTCGTCACCGACCGGCGCAAAGGCTTCTTTGATCATTTGCGCAAAGAGCATCGGGTTAAACCGAATGGCCCGCTGGATGGTTGCACAAGCTGTCATCAACGCGACAAGGCGCAAGCCAGCGATGCGAAATTGAATCAACCGGGGCGACGTACTGGAACGTGGCTGCCCTTTCACGATGCTTGCACGCAATGCCACGCGGCGGAAGCGTTTCAACAAACCGATCCGGGCACACTGAACAAAAGCCCGATGTGCGCTTCGTGTCATCGCGGCGGAATCACGAATAACAATCAAGCGTTGCTAGCGTCCTATCCGGGCCGCTTGAATGAGTTTGGGCTGTTGGGGATTGCGGGCGCGGCCAAAGGCTTTTCACACCGAACGCATACTGATGCGCAGAAAATGAGCGCGGAGGCGGACAAGGCAAAATGCTCAACCTGCCACCGGTTTGATGGACAAGGCGTGCAGGCCTCTTTTCCTCACCACCAGGAATGTTTTTCCTGTCACGTGCATCAGGCCGAACAGAAGCTGGGCGATTGCAGCGTCTGTCACATCAACACGGCGCTGGCAGTTAGTTTTATTCGCGGCCCCGAAGCACCGTTCAAAGCCTTCCGCTTTCGCCACAGTCCGGCACATCTGAAGGCGGCGTCCTGTGACCGCTGTCATCACACGCAGGAACCGCTTAGCACGAGCCGGGTGGATATTTTGAAAATCAGCACGGGCCAGGGGCTGCGTCACACCTCGGCCTGCTGGACTTGCCACCAACAGGCCAAGGAGCCGCTTTGCACGAAATGCCATACCGCGCCGCCACCGGCAATTCGGGCGAATGTCTTTTGAATTTAGCGAACGAGAGAAACCAACATTACACATTGCATCTTTGTCCCCGTGCATAATGCTGTTTACCCCCTATGCCGACTGAACAAACGAGCCGCCGTGAAGTCATCAACGCCATTCAAAGCGTGCCTTCCATCGCTTCCCTGCTCGATCAACACGAAGGCCATTACGATTACGAACTTGATCTGGAAGTCGTCGTGTATGGCCGCAACTACAACGGCAAAAAAGTCGGCCCATACGTGCGGCTGCTTGATTATCAGCCCGGTGAAAGCATCGTCAGCGAAGGCGAATGGGGCGGCAACACCTTTCACATCATCGTCGCGGGCCAACCTGATGTAATGGTCGGGCCAACCAAAGTGGCCGCCTTACAGCCGGGCACCATGTTCGGCCAGATGTCCTTGCTGGCCGGCGTGCCGCGCAACGCTACGGTCAAAGCGCCCGCCGGTCACGAAGTTCAAGTGCTGGAAGTGCAACGCCCGGCCTTGCGCCTGTTGCGCAAGCTATCGAAATTCGCCGAAGAGTTGGATGAGGATTATCGCGTGCATGGCCGCGACGCGATGGTCGAAGAGTTGAAGGCGCGCTTCTCGCTTTCCGCCGAACTGGCCCAGGAACTCAAAGGCATCGCGCGCTTTCGCACCTTCCCCAAAAACCACGTGCTGGCGCGGGCGGGCGCTCCGGTCTCGCGCATCTATCTGATCAAAACCGGTTGGTTACAACGAAGCTGGCAAGAAGACGATATTGAACAGAGTGATTTTTTGGGCGGCGGATATTGTTTCGGCCTGGACGCCGCGACGGGCAATGTCACCTGGCCGTGTACGCTCACGCTGTTGGGCCGCACTGAAGTCTTTGAAATTTCAGTGGTCAAACTGCGCCAGTTCAGCGAGCGCGGACAAACGTTATTTGACGCCTTGTCCGGCTACGCCCCACCTGCGCTAGAAACCCGCCGGGATGGACTTTCCGCCGAGGTCAAGGCCAAGACGCACACTGCGCAACGCGACCTGATCGAGACCGGTTTGGTTGACGCTACCAATCTGTTGGTGATGGACATGGATTTGTGTGTGCGCTGCGGCAACTGCTCGCTGGCCTGCCATCGCACGCACGGGCAGTCACGACTGGTGCGGCGCGGCGTGCATATCACGCGCTTGAAACAGCCAACGCTGAGCGCCGTGCAGAGCGTGCTTTCACCCGAAGTTTGCATGCATTGCAAAGACCCGGAGTGCCTGACGGGTTGCCCCACGGGCGCGATCGAACGGTTGCGCGACGGCCAGATTGACATCAACCAGGGCAGTTGCATCGGCTGCGGTGATTGCGCCACGCAATGCCCTTATGACGCGATCACGATGATCCCGCGCGCCAAAAAAGGCGCGGCGAAAGCTGGCGCGGCAGGAAAGCTGATTGATCTATTGCGCCTCCCGCCCGAACCGTTGCCGCCCGCGGTTGAAACGCTCGATGATCTGGTCGCGGTCAAATGCAATCTGTGCAGCGACCGCAAACCGTTAAACCCGCCGGGCAGCCAAACACAGAAATATAGTTGCGAAGAAAACTGTCCGACCGGGGCGTTGGCCCGCATCAATCCGCGCGAATACTTCAGCGAGATCAGCCAGCTTGAAGGCAAGTACGGCAAATTGACAATGACCGGGCCGCACCAGGCAGTCGGGCAAAACATACATCTGCGCGATTGGCCCAAACGTTTGTTGCACATTCTGGGGATTGGCCTCACGCTCGTCACCACGCTGGCCGCCTGGTACGGCATTCGGCGTTACGAATTGGGCCAGCCCTTGGTCGGTTTCCTCAACATGCGCTGGCTGACCGGGTTGGCGGGGCTGTTTGGCATTGTGGGGGTGATGCTTTATCCCTACCGCCGTGTGATTTATACGCGGCGCGCGGGAGCCTTGCGCTATTGGCTGTTGACGCATACCTATCTTGGCGTGATCGCGGCCATTCAACTGTTTCTGCACGGCGGCAATCACGCGGGCGGACTGTTGACCAGGGCGTTGATGTTGGCCTTTGACGGCGTGATCCTAACCGGCGTCTTTGGCATTTTTTGTTATGTGCTTGTGCCGCGCTTGCTCACCAAGATTGAAGGCGCGCCGCTGTTGCTGGATGATCTGTTGAATCGGCACCACGAACTGCAACAGGAATTAGCCGCGCTGGCGGCCCAAACGCCCGCGCACTTTTCAGCTTTAATCACCAAACGTATCGTGCCGCATTATCATTCGCTCAGTTTTTTGTTGCGGCAATATCTCAGGCGTGAACCGCTCGACGAGTTGACGGAAAGCGCGAAGCAGGACTGGACGGCCAATGCCCGCAAGGCCGGCGGGCAGGTTTTACGCGCCGCCTTAAAACGGGCCGACCTGCTCGATTCGTTGGAAACGGCCTTAAAAGTGTTGCGCGAACCGCAATCGGAACAAGCCGTCCTGGCAACCTTCAATCAAACCGAAGAGCGCCACCAGTTCAAACAGGCGCTCGAAGAAGTGCGTCTGGGCTTGCGGCAGTTGGATCAGGCCATCGCGGCGGCCGTGGCGTTGGGACGCCTGGACGCGCTGATTTATTTGCAGCGAAGCTTAAAACTCTGGCTGCCGCCGCACGTGGGGACGACGGCGCTGATGCTGGCGTTGCTGGTCGTGCACATTATTCAGGTGATCTATTTTGCCGCCCGTTAAGATGCGGTACAGAGAGCAGTAGCGATCTGGTTTCTCGGCAAGTTGCACCTGCGCAAGCACTAGGTCGCTATCGCTCCCTGTACCGCACCGGTAACTTTTGAACTATGGCAAGCAAGAGCAGATACATCATCCGCAGAAAAGATAGCGAGGTGGACGACGCCTTCCTCGACAGCGAAGGGCTGACGATTGGGCGGCTCATCAGCAATGATTTGGTGTTGAATCATCGCGCCGTCTCGCGCACGCATGCGGGCATCGCCAACGCCGCGAATATTCCCAGCTTGGCCGAGGCCGCCGAAACAGCCGCAACCTATTTCCTGTTCAACCTCTCAGCCTCAAACGGCACCCTGCTCAATGGCGAGAACGTCGAGAACGTGGCGCTCTTTGATGGCGATGTCATTCAAATCGGCCCGTATTTGCTCAAGGTCAACTATCTGGACGATGCGCTCGCGCTGACAGTCGAGATGGAATTGAAAGTGCAGCCGTTGGAAAAGCGCACCGCGTTGCTGCAACTCCCCGCCGGGCAAGACGGCGACAAAACCATGCTCATCAAGTTCCCGACGGTGGCTGGCCGCCCAGGCACGGCAATGCTTTCCGGGCAGGGATTGTTGACCGGGTACCTGCCCTCGCTCGACAAACAAGCGCTGGATTTATTCTGGGACAAACGCAAACGCGAGGCGGGCAAGATCGAAGCCAAATCGCCGCTGCATCCGCGCTTCGGCCAAAAATACGGCAAGGCCCAATTCAATTGGCGGCCCACGTTTGATCTGCGGCGGCTCTGGCGCTCGGCTTATTTCGTCTGGGGCACGCTCGTGACGGCGGCCCTGGCAGTCGCCGCCGCATTCGCTTACAGCAACGCCTACGCCCCCAAGCCGCTCTCGACCGCACACGCCCAGCCGTTATCAGCCGCGAGTTTGCAACAACGCAACCTGGCGGCCCGGTCGAATGGCAACGCCTGCACAAGCTGCCATACACCGCAGGCCGGGATGCTGGATCAATGCATCGCCTGCCATCAAACCAAAGCGACCGCCGCGCGGCCTGGCTTCGCGCCAGCGGTTTATATCAAAGGCCACGAAAACCAAGGCCTCGGCTGTCTGGATTGCCACAGCGAACACATGGGGCCGCAAAACGAAACCGGACTGTTGCATTACGGGCTTTGCTACAACTGCCATAACGGCGTCTATCGGCTGAAGCAGGCTGGGCAAAGTCGTCAGGCGGGCGACATCTTGCCGATTCCGCACGGCGGCGCGGTCGGTTATGTCAAAGTGAAGGACAAAGGCTTCGCGCCTGAATACTGGGGACTCTCGTTAAACAAATGGAGCCAGATTGTGGCGCGCTGGAAAGCCAAAGCGCCGCAGAAATTTTATCCAACCGCTGAAGTGCTCAGTCGCGGCGATTCCAAGCAGCAATTTCACAACTTGCACATGGAAGGCCTCGATCAACCCAGGCTCTGTGCCACCTGCCATTTCAACGAGCAAGGCGAACGCGAGATTCAAAGCAACTACGGCTTGCACGAAGCGCCCAAACAGGCGTGCAGTAAATGCCACGCCGAACCGCAGGCCGCCACCGGCGTGGTGCGCGGCTTGGCCAAATGCGACACCTGTCATCAACAGCATGGGCGGACTTCGCAACCGGTCACGCTCGCGCCGGAATCCGAAACCGACCTGCAAAAGTATCTGGCGCTGCTCAGCCCCAGAGCCAAAACGGTCGCCGAATTCAACCTCAAAGGACGTGCCGGCCAAGCGCGTATTGGTTCAGCCAGTGCGTTGCGGCAAAGCGGCGATGCGCCGAGTTGGCGCAATTTCGGCGCGCTGCCCTGGTACGGCTGGCTGGCCTTGTTGGCGCTGTTGCCCGTGGGCGGATTGCTGTTTGTAGCGGCGGATGCGGTGCGCCGTAAATTCAGCCAACCGCCTGCAACGGAAGAGACGCTGGCCGCGCCGAAGACCACGCGAATCAAACTGACCGCGAGCCAGCAAAAGCAAAAAGACGAAGGGCCGCTTTACCCGCGCCCGGTGGTTGACCCGCTGCTGTGCATCGGCTGCCACGCCTGTGTCGAAGCCTGCCCACACGATGTGCTGGCCATCACGGCGGATGGCGTCGCCGCGCCGGTCAATGCCGACCAATGCATGGAAGACACCAGTTGTCAGGTCGAATGCCCGACCAGCCCCAAGGCTTGCGTCGTTGTGCATACCACCAAAATCATTCCCGACCGCCAGGTGCCCAAACGCGATCAACAGTTCATGACCAACGTGCCCGGCATTTATCTGATCGGCGATGTCAGTGGCGTCCCGCTCATCAAAAACGCCATCAACGAAGGCGCCCAGGTCATCGAAGCCGTCAAGACCGAGTTGGCGCACGAAGGCTCGGCCAGCCAAGCCGACTACGACGTCGCGATCATCGGGATGGGGCCAGCGGGCTTGTCCGCCACGGTCAGCGCCAAACAACAGGGCCTGCGCTACCTGGCGCTCGAACAAGATCAAGTCGCGGCGACGATTCAAAACACCTACGGCAAAGGCAAGTTCGTTTTTTATAAGCCCGACACGGTCGAAGTGCGCGGCGGCCTGCCGCTCTTCCCTGATCCGAACAAGAAAGAAGGCAATTTCAAAGAGCCGATGCTGGAAGGCTGGCAAGCCACGCTGAAACGCGAAGGCATACAGATCAACGAGCGCGAAAGCTGCAAAGACCTGCAACGCGAAGACGGTCAGTTCCGCATCCTCACCGAGAAAGGCACGCTCAAACAGCCTGCGGCTTACACCGCGCGCAAGGTGGTGCTGGCCATCGGCAATCGCGGCACGCCGATGCTGTTAAAAGCTCCCGGCGAAGAGTTGAAAGTTCGGCTACAGCGGGTGGGCCGGTTCTGCAACAGTTGCGGCGCAGCCAGCCATGGCGAACAGGCCTTTTGCGCCAAGTGCGGCGAAAAGCTGCCCGTGCTGAACGTCGAAGAGAGCAAGGTGCAATACAAGCTGGGCGATCCCAAAGAATTCATGGGCAAACATTGCACGGTGGTGGGCGCGGGCAATTCGGCCATCGAGGTGGCCGTCGCGTTGACCGGCTTTGAACGCCAAGGTGATCAGATCAGCTTCGCCAACGACGCCGAGGTCACGCTGATTGTGCGCAGCGATTTGAAAGGCGATCTCAAACTCGGCAACAAGATGAATTTTTATGATTGCCTGGACGCGGGCCGGATCAAGGCGTATTTCCGCACGACCATCAAACGCATTGAAGCGGACACGGTCGTCTTGATGGACGCGAAAACCGAGGCGGAAAAAGCCACCGTTCCCTGCGATTTCGTCTTCGCGTTAATCGGCGGCGACAAACCGACCACCTTTCTCGAAAAGCTGGGGATCGAGATTCTGGGCAAACGCAAAGTACCGCGCGCGTGAGCAAGCGGCGCATCAAGTCTGGCGCAGCGGCACGGGCGCGCAGCCTCCGCTTGCTCACGCGCGCGGTACCGTCCCGGCGCACTGCATCTGATCTAATGGAGCTAACGGACAACCCAGGCTGTTGCCAGGCTCATCTGTGCGTGCGATATTGCCACGGCCTTCCCCAAGGCGTTTGAAAACTCAGCGGCGAACCGGCACGGTAAGTGGCAGGCGTCACCGCGAAGCCGAATGAAACGCTTTGCAGCGAAACTACATACACCTATTCAATAACTCATTAACACCACTTCGTCAGACACGATTGGGAGAACGGTATGAACTTAGTTCGGCAAATGCTCTTGACCCTGCTTTGCGGCTTCCTCACAACGCTCACCGTATGGGCGCAAGACACGGTCACAGGCGCCTTTGAAGGCACCGTCACCAACAGCCAGACCGGCGACCCCATCGCGGGTGCAACCGCCGAAATCACCAATATCGAAACTGGCATCACCCTCACCAAACTGACCGATGCGCGCGGGCGCTTTTATCAGGGCCTGCTTACGCCCGGCGTCTACCGCATTCGCGTCTCGCAAACCGGTTATCAAACCCAGGAAGTCTTGCAGCGTTTGCAAATTGCCCGCACCGGCGAAGTCGTCCCGGTTCCCGTTAGCCTCGAACCCGCCACAGCCGTTCCGGCAACCCCAACCCAACCGAATCAACCGGCGCAGCCCACGACACCGCCAACTGCGGGCCAACCCGTGCCGCGCACTGCGCCGCCGGGCGCAACACCAACGCCACCCACGCCAACGGGCACGACACCGCCCGCCACGGCGGCGGCGGTCAGCGAAGTGCGCGCTTCGATCAATACGCTGGACGGACAACGTAGCGGCTCGTTCAATGAAACCCAACTCACCTTGCTGCCGCTGGGCGGCGTGACGTTGACGCGCACCTTTGATGAGTTGGCGTTGTTGCTGCCTGGCGTTGCGCCTGCGCCGCCGACCTTGGGCGTAGCGGCAGGCCCCGGCCAGGGCGCGGGCGTGGGCACGTCGGGGCAATTCGCCGTCAATGGGCTTCGTTCACGCGGCAACAATTTCACGGTTGACGGTTCGGACAATAACGACGAAGACATCGGCGTGCGGCGGCAGGGCTTCACGGCGCTGGTGCCGCAAACTGTCGAATCGGTGCGCGAATACCAAACCATCACCCTGCTCGCGCCCGCTCAGTTCGGGCGCAACCTGGGCGGCAACGTCAATGCCGTCTCCAGAACCGGCGGCAGCCAGATGCACGGCAATGCTTATGGCTTTTTCAACGCCAGCCAACTAAATGCCCGCAATCCGTTTGATACGGCGAATGGCGCGGCCACCACGCCTTTAACGTCAGCCAGCAATCAGCGCGTGATCCTGCGCCAGTTGGTGAACGGCACGGTGCGCAACGATCCGATCACGGTGACCAATCAGAGCGGCGGTCAGGATTCGTTTACGCTCGGTCATTTGGGCGCGGTGCTGGGCGGCCCCATCGTCAAGCAGAAGACCTTTTACTTTTTCTCTTACGAAAAACAGCTCATCAACGCGACGCAGGAAGAAAGCTTTGCGGTGCCGACGGTCGAGCAACGCGGCGCCTTTGGCAGCGGCGCGACGGGCATTGCGCGCGACCCCTTCAGCAACAGCACGGCCAGCATTCGCGTGCGCCCAGTAGGTTTTAACGCGCCAATTATTTTCAGCCTGTTCCCTTTCGCCAATAATCCGCAAGGCGTTTATGGCCGCAACACCTTCACGCAAACGTTGCCGGCGAACGCGCGCGGCAATGTGTTTTCGGCCAAGCTCGAGCACAACTTCAAACTCGCTGAACGCACACAGAGCGCGACGGGCCGTTACAATTTGACCGATGACCAGCGCACCATTCCGGTGACGGGCGGCGCGCTCTTTTCGGCGCTCAAGCCGCGTGTGCGGGCGCAGAATTTTTCCTTCTTTTTCAACAGCCAGGTCAGCGCGCCCAACGCCGCGACCGAGAAATTCAATCAAGTGCGGCTTTCGTATGGACGCACGCGCTTGCAGTTTGATGAAGTGCGCGACAATCAATTCCTGTTACCCGCCAGCACGCCATTTCTGTTGAACGCGCCGGTGCTGACTAACATCACGACGCCCTCGACGGCCACCGCACCCGACATCGTTTATCTGCTCGAACGGCCCGACTTCGCGGCGGATTTTCCGCTGGGGCAGGTCAATGTCGCGGGGTTTGCGCCGCTGGGCGTGGATGTCTACAACTTCCCCCAACGCCGGGTGAACAACACCTATCAACTCGCGGATGTTTTCACGCTGCGGCACGGCGATCACAATCTGGCGTTTGGCCTGGACACGCGGCGCAGCGAATTGAACAGCGAATTGCCGCGCGTGGCGCGCACGCTGGTCAATTACAACGGCGGGCCGCGTTTGGTGAATGAAGGCGGCAGCGTGCGCTTGCCAACCGCCACTGACCCCACGCCGTTTTTGCGCGCCGAAGATTTGGTGGCGCTTGATGCGCCCAGCGCGTTTTTCCTGACGCTCGACACGGCGGGCATTGGCGCGAATATCGGGCTGCGTTATTACCAGCGCGACTTTTTCGGACAGGATGATTGGAAGCTGCGTCCCAATCTTTCGCTCTCGTTCGGCCTGCGTTACGAATACAACACGCCGCCCCACGAGGTGCACGACTTGATCGAACGCACCTTCAACGACCCGGCATTGAATCAAGTCCCCGCCTTGCGCACGTTCATTGGCGGGCGCACCGAAATCTTTGAACCGGATCGCAACAACTTTGCGCCACGCTTCGGGCTGGCCTACTCGCCCAAGCTGTTCGGGCGCGACCGGGTGACGGTTTTTCGGGGCGGTTACGGCGTCTTTTACGATCAGGCGCTGGGCGCGGTGGTCAGCCAATCGCGCAACGTGTTCCCCACGTTTTTGACGCTCAACTTTGGCGGCTTCCGCGTTGCCAATACCAACGGGCAGATCACGTTCAATTCGCCCGCGCGTTTCTCGTTCCTCAATGGGCAGCCCCTCGTCAAACCGGGCACGCTCAATCAACTCAACCCGGCGGTGGGTTTGACCGCGACGCTCAATTATTTGAACGGCGTGGGCACATCCGGCGGCCAGGCCTTCCCCGATGCGCTGGGCCTGACCTTGCCGACGCGCAATTTTGAGACGCCGCTGGCGCACCACTATTCCTTTGCCGTCGAACAGCAACTCAACGCGAATGCCACCATCTCTGCCGCCTATGTGGGCACGTTGGGGCGCAACTTGCTGCGGTTCACTTCCCCCAATCGCGGCGCAAGCGCGGTGGTCGCGCCGTTGAGTTTGGTGGCAGGCGGTGTGCCCGCGATCAATGGCCGCTTGCTGGCGCCCACACGCCCTGTCAGCGGCGCGGGTGCGGTGTATCTGTACGCAGCGGCGGCGCAATCGCGCTATGACTCGTTGCAAGTGCAAATGCACGGACGTTTGCAGCGCGGCTTGCAATACCAGTTGGCGTACACCTATGCGCACGCGGTGGATGATGTGTCGGATGTCTTTGATCTGGCGGGGGCTTCGGCACTGTCGCAAAACAGTCTGGCGTTGGATGAACGCGGGGCGGCCAATTTCGATGTGCGGCACCGTTTCAGCACCTATTACATCTACGACTTTTCGACGTTGAGCAGTCATTGGTTGTTGCGTGGTTTGCAACTGGCGGGCACAGGGCAATTCAACACCGGGCCGCCCTTCACGGTGAATAGCCTTTTCGACATCAACCTCGACGGCAATTTGACCGACCGCTTGGACACACTTAGCGGGATCGCGCGCACGGGCGAGGGCCGCCAGCCGTTGCGGTTGCAAACTGAAAATACTGTTAGCCTGCTCGCGCCGCTGGGACGTGATGGCCGCATCGGGCGCAACACCTTCCGTGCAGGCGGCTTGGCCGTCGTTGACTTGGCGGTGATCAAACAGTTTCAATTTGCCGGGCGAAAGCTGGGCGTGCGCACGGAGTTTTTCAATCTGTTCAATCGCGCGAATTTCGGCATCCCGGTGCGTTGGCTCGAAGCCCCCGGGTTTGGGCTGGCGACGCGCACTGTCACGCCGGCGCGACGCATTCAGTTTGCATTGAAGTATGAGTTCTAGCGCCTTGAGAGGAGCATGCAGTGTTATCGCACAAATCCTTAATCTTACTGCGCCAATTCTTCCCTCTTTCCTTACTGTGTTTGCTGGCCTCTTGGGCGGCGCTGCCGAGCCGCGTGCACTCTTCTGGCTCACCCTCTGGCGCTCCCGCTGGCAATCGAAATTTTGCGCCTGAGTATTTGGCCGGCACGCTCGCCCTTGCCCGCGAAGGCCACACGGCCACGCTGTTGCAAAACGGCAAAGTGCTGGTCGCGGGCGGACGCAATGGCAGCACGATTTATAATTCCGCCGAACTCTTTGACCCCACCACCGGAAGCTGGAGTGCGACGCCCAACTTCACGACGGCCCGCTTCGGCCACAGCGCCGTGCTCTTGCGCAACGGCCAGGTGCTGTTGATCGGCGGACAAGGCAACGGCTTTTTGGATTCGGCTGAACTCTATGATCCCAACGACAATGCGTGGAAACCTGCGTTAAGCAACAAGCTCAACGCGGCGCGCTTTCATTTCACCGCCACCTTGCTCAACACAGGCCGCGTGCTGGTGACCGGCGGCCAAAATTCCAACGGCGCATTGCGCAGCGCCGAGCTATACGATCCGGCGCTGCGCGTCTGGACGTCGTTAGCAAGCTTGACCGAAGCGCGCGTCGAACACACCGCGACGGTTTTGAATGATGGCCGCGTGCTGGTGACGGGCGGCTTCAACGGCGCGGCCAGCCTCAAAACGGCGGAGGTCTTTGATCCCAACACGAATCGTTGGCGGCGCACCGGCGATTTGGGCACGCCGCGCCGCCAGCATACGGCCACACGGCTGGCGGATGGCACAGTGCTCGTGGCGGGCGGCGCAAATGGCACGCTGGCGCTCAACAGCGTCGAAATTTACATCCCAGCGCGCAGCAGCTGGGCGCTGACCGGCACGCTCAACATCGGGCGGCGCGCGCATACGGCCACGCTCTTGCCGAATGGGCGCGTGTTGGTTGTGGGCGGCATCGAACCCGGCGGCAAGACGCTCGATTCGGCGGAAAGCTACGATTTGGTCAAACGCGATTGGGCCACGGCCACACAGGGGCCGCCCGCCATCGGCCAATTCTTTGTGCTGGCTGACGGACGCAGCGAACACACGGCCACGCTCTTGCCCAACGGCAAAGTGCTTTTTGCGGGCGGCCTCAGCACGGGCAATGCGGCACTGAAAACCACCGAGCTTTACGAATACGCCATTGGCAAATGGGCCTTGACCAAAAGCGCCGCCAACAATGCAACCACGCAGATGGCGACGGAACGGTTTAAGCATACCGCCACGCTCTTGCCCAATGGCAAGGTGCTGGTCGCGGGCGGGCTGGTGTCGCTTAATCAGGCTCAAGTGGCGTTGAGCAGCGCCGAGCTTTTTGATCCGAGCACAGGCTTGTGGACGGCGACCGGCGCAATGAGCTTGCCGCGTTATAACCACACCGCCACGCTGTTGCCCAATGGCCGCGTGCTGGTGGTGGGAGGCCAAGCCAATCAAACGGTATTCAACAACGCGGAGTTGTATGACCCCGTCACCGGCGCTTGGACAAATACGCCGACGCCGGGTGTCGCGCGTTATGCGCACACGGCGACGTTGTTGAGGACGGGTCAAGTGCTGATCGCGGGCGGCGTCAGCAATGGCGGCGCGCCAACGAGCAGCACGCAGCTTTACGATCCGAACAGCGGCACAACAGGCGCTTGGAGCACGACCAAAGATTTGCCGCAACCGCGCTCCGCGCATACGGCGACGCTGCTGCCGGACGGCGCGGTGTTCGTCTTTGGCGGCCTTTCGGTCAACAACCAATTGCTCAACAGCGCCGCGCTCTATACGACTGCTGCCGGGAGCTGGACGCCGCGCAGTTTCAACAGCCCGCCGCTCTATCGCGCGGCGCATACGGCCACACTGTTGCCCAATCAGCGCGTGCTCATCGCGGGCGGCCAGGGCGGCAAAACGCCGAGCGATCTGTTGAGCCTGCCGCCCGAAGCTGAACTCTACAACCACACGGCGGGCGTTTTTGAAACCGTCCAACCCAACATCGGTGCACGTCTCGAGCACACGGCGACTTTGTTACCGAATGGCAAAGTGTTGCTGGCGGGCGGGCGCATTCGCGGCGCCGCCGGCACCCCCGCGTGTCTCAATCCGGGCGCGGTTCCGGCGGCAGTGCTCTTTGATCCATCGGTTCCCGTGGGCACGCCGAATGCGGTCGTGACGATTTCCAACCCGCTGCAAATGCGCAACAGCCAGACGGCGACGCTGTTGCCGAACAACCTGGTTTTATGGGCGGGCGGCTTGAGCGAAGAGGTGCGGCCCAACTGTTCCAGCGTGACGCTGAAACAATCCGAGTTGTTTGATGGAGGGCTGGATTTTCTGGAAGAGTGGCGGCCCGCGCCAGCCTTCGTCGCCACAACGCCGAATGGCTCCAATCTGATCGGCGTGCAATTTCAGGGCGTGTCTGAAGCGGGCGGCGATGGGGCGGCGAGTTCGGCCAGCAATTACCCAGTTGTTCAATTGCTGAGTTTGAGCAACGAGCAACTCTTGCTTATCCCGCCGCTCAACTGGTCGAACAACACCTTCAGCTACAACCCCGTCGGCAATTTCGCGCCGGGGCCAGCGTTGCTGACGGTTTTCACCAACGGCATTCCCAGCCACGCGCGTGTGGTTACCAATAACGGCGGTAATTTCGGTTTGCCGAATGCGCCGCCCCTGGGCACGATCAGCGGGCGGGTGATCTATCACAACACGGCTGTCCCAGCGGCCAGCATCACACTGACGCCAGTGAGCGGCGCGCCCAGGGAATGCAACACTGCGTTGACGCTGCGGACTTCGCCCAGCGGCGAATTCAGCTTCCGCGATTTGCTGGTAACGCCCGATCAGGGCCGCACCTTCTGCCGCTATCAAGTCACGCCGCTGGCCGACACCATTCAATTCTTTCCGGCCTCGGCCATCTTTACGATGAGCAATGCGGGCGGCGGTGCGGCGCCTCCCGAAGAGAACACCGTGGCCGCGCCTGAGCAAGGCAATTTGACCTGCCTGAATTGCATCAACAACGTCTTTGTCTCGGTCGGGCCGTTTTGGAATTTGAACGGCAATGTCCAACGTGTTGATGGCAGCGGTGTCAGCGATGTCACGCTGGAATTTTCGGTGCCTTACGAAATCTTCGATGACCGGCTGACCTGTAAAAACGATGTGCCTTGTGCGGGCGCGGCGCCGACGATCTTTGGCGACCCTTGCGCCAAAGTCAGCACCAACCCGCTGATTACCGACCCGGCGTATAAATGCTCTTGCACCACCTTGCGCGAAGACGGCACTTGCGAAAAGACCGTGCTGGGACGGCTAATGATGCCCGCCGCTGGGTTATTCTCTTTCGCCAATATCCCGAATGGCGCGAATGCCGTTATCACGCCGTTCAATTTGCCGGCGGGCACGCAGTACAGTTACACGGTGCAACCGCTCGCGCCGCCGGGCGCGCCCACCGAGAGTTTCATTCGCATTGATCAAGTGTCGCTGGATTACGACAATCTGCTGATCACCGCCAATGCAACTTGTTCGTTCACGCTGTCGGCTACAGCTCTAGGCGTGCCGGTGGGCGGCGGTTCGAGCAGTGTCAACGTGACCGCCAGCAGCGGCCAATGCCCATGGAGCGCGGCGAGCAATTCCTCTTGGTTGACGATCACCTCGGGCAATCCCGGCATCGGCAACGGCAGTGTCGGTTTTACCGCAGCAGCCAATACCGGCGCAGTGGCGCGGGCAGGCACGCTGTCTATTGCCGGGCGCACCTTCACCGTCACACAACCGGGCACAGGTGCTTTGGCAGCCGTGACAACCGTTTCCGCCGCCAGTTTCTTTGCCGACCGGCAGGCGCCCGAATCCATCGTCGCGGCCTTTGGGGCAAAGCTCGCGACCGGCAGCGATACGGCCACGACACTGCCCTTGCCGGAAACATTGCGCGGCACGACGGTTATGATTCGCGATAGCGCAAACGTCACGCGCCCGGCGCAACTGTTTTTCGTCTCGCCCGTGCAAGTCAATTTCCTGCTGCCCAAAGATACGGCGGCGGGCACGGCCACTGTGACCATTACCACCAGCGATAACGTCGTTTCGGCGGGGCTGCTGCAAGTCGAACGCACCGCGCCGGGGTTGTTCAGCGCCAGTGCCAACGGGACGGGCGTGGCCGCCGCCGTGCTGTTGCGTGTGCCCGCGAGCGGCCCGCAAACCTTTGAAGCGGTGGCGCGCTTCGACGATGTGGCAAAACGCTGGGTGGCGGTGCCAATCAATCTGGGGCCTGTCAGCGATCAGGTTTATTTGATTCTGTTTGGCACCGGCCTGCGGTTCCGCAACAGCCTGGCGAATGTGCAGGGCGCGGTGGATGGCATCAGCACGCCCGTCAGCTTTGCGAGCGCGCAAGGCAGTTTGGTGGGAACCGATCAAATCAATCTCGGTCCCTTGCCGCGCGCGCTGGCTGGACGCGGCACTGTGAACGTGACGTTGCGCGTCGAAGGCCGTGACGCCAATCCGTTGGTGGTTGCAATTCAGTGATGTATTTGTCCGGGTGAGTTGCAGGGCTTTTGCAAAGCCCTCGAAACGCCCGCCAAAGACACTGATTCCTGATCCCTGACTCCTGATAACCGGAAAATGTCGGCTGATTTTCTAGCTATCAGGAGTCAGGGATCAGGAATCAGGAATCAGTCAAGCCGTTCGAGTGCTCTTGTTGGCGGCTTTGCAAAAGCCCTGGGGAGAGTTGCCCCTTTGCCACACGATGAGGCTGTCGCCCATCAACATAAAGGAGAATGCGCTGATGAAATCCCCCGTTTTACGCTTCACGCTTTGCTCTCTGATCACCCTGTGCGCGGTTTGGCAATGGCTGCCGGGACACGCGCAATCTTCCAACGATCACGCGAACAGCCAGAATTTTGCGCCCGACATTGCCACCGGCGTACTCGGCACCGCGCGCGAAGGCCACACCGCCACGCTGCTGCAAAACGGCAAAGTGCTGGTCGCGGGCGGGCGCAATGGCGGCGCCATTTTCAACAGCGCCGAAATCTACGATCCGGTGAACGGCCAATGGGCGCCCACCGCGAACGCCATGACCAATGCGCGCTACGGCCACACCGCCGTGCTGTTGCGTTCAGGCTTGGTGCTGATCAGCGGCGGACAAGGCGGCAACGGCTTTCTCAGTTCGGCGGAGCTTTATGATCCCAGCGACAATTCGTGGAAACCGGCGTTGAACAGCCAGATGAATGTGGCGCGCTACCACGCCACAGCCACGCTCTTGAACAACGGGCGGGTGTTAGTAGTAGGTGGTACAAACGGCAATGGCGCACAACGCAGCGCCGAGCTTTACGACCCGGCCACGCGCAACTGGACGCGCACCGATGCCAACAACAACAGCCTGGGCAATCTGACCGACGCGCGCGCCGAGCATACGGCGACGCTGCTGACGGATGGCCGTTTGTTAGTCGCGGGCGGCTTCAACGGCACGGCGGCTTTGTCAACCGCCGAACTCTTTGAGCCGAATGCCAATCGCTGGCGGCGCGCCGGCGACTTGCTGACCGCGCGCCGCTTGCATACGGCGACGCTCTTGCCCGATGGAACGGCGCTGGTGGCGGGCGGGCTGAATGGTGCGACCGCCTTGGGCAGCTCGGAAACATTCAACCCGGCGACCCTGCTCTGGACAGCGGCGGGCAATCTGACGGCGCGGCGTTCACATACGGCGGTGCTCTTGCCGAACGGGCGTGTCGTAGCCGTGGGCGGCAGGGATGCCAACGGCAATCCGCTCGGCAGCGTTGAGGCTTACAACTACACCAGCCGCATCTGGGGCAGCGCGACGGCAGCGCCGCCCGCCAATGCCAGCGACAGTTTCGCGCTTGCCAACGCGCGCGGCGAACACACGGCCACGCTCTTGCCCAACGCGCAAGTGTTGCTGGCGGGCGGCGTGGGCCTGAGCAATACGACGCTCAACAGCGCAGAGCTTTACGAATACGCCCGGCCCTCTTGGAATCTGACCCGCGATGCCAGCAATGCCGTGACACAGTTGAACACGGCGCGGGTCGGCCATTCGGCCACGCTCTTGCCCAACGGGCGCGTGCTGGTCGCGGGCGGTTATCGCATCAGCAACGGCGCGGTCACCAATCTGCGCAGTGCTGAACTTTACGACCCGGCCAGCGGCGTCTGGACGAGCATCAATGCAATGGAGACCGAGCGCGCCGGGCATACGGCCACGCTGCTCGGCAATGGCAAAGTGCTGGTCGCGGGCGGTTATGTCATCAGCGGCAATGCTGCCGCTCCATTGAGTTCCGCCGCGCTCTACGATCCGGTCACAGGCGTTTGGACGCCTACACCGACGATGGGACAGGGGCGCTACCGGCATACGGCGACGTTGTTGCCCAACGGGCGCGTGCTGGTAACGGGCGGATACACGGCGCAAAACAGCGCCTTGCTTTACGACCCGTCCGCAGGCGCCGCGGGCGGTTGGAGCAGCACGACGAATTTAACCAATACCGGCGGACGCGCGGAGCATTCGGCGACGCTGTTGCCCGACGGCACGGTCTTTATCTTCGGCGGCCTGAGCAGCACGAATGTGCGGCTCAACACAGGTGCGATTTTCAATCCGGCCACCAGCAACTGGGCGAATTTGAGCTTCAGCGCCAACTCCGCGTCACAGTTGCCCGCCGTGCGTTTTGCGCATACGGCGACGCTGTTGCCGGGCGGACGCATTCTGATCGCAGGCGGCTTCGGCCCGGTTTCGGGCGGTGTACAAACCGTGCTCGGCTATTCAGAGCTATACAACATCGCCAGCCAACGCTTTGAAATCGGCAACATCATCACTGGCAGCCGCGTGGATCACACGGCTACGCTCTTGCCCAATGGACGGGTGTTGCTGGTGGGTGGGTACACCAGCAGCGCCAGCACGTCGAATTGCCTGAATCCGATCT
Organism: Acidobacteriota bacterium; assembly: GCA_016196035.1. Classification (NCBI taxonomy): domain Bacteria; kingdom Pseudomonadati; phylum Acidobacteriota; species Acidobacteriota bacterium. The sequence goes on from JACPYM010000030.1 coordinate 39,019, forward strand.
CTGCGCCGCAGGCCGCGCTGTTTGATCCCAGCGTGCCGTTGGGTTCATCAACCTCGGTGGTGCAGTTTTTCGATCCGCTCGCGCCGCTACAGGCGCGCAATGCGCACACGGCGTCGCTGTTGCCCAATGGCGATGTGTTGCTGGCGGGCGGGAATGAAGGCGAGATGACACCGGCCTGTTTGGCGCAAGGCTATTTGCCGAATTCATTGCGCGAGTCTGAACTGTATAAACTGGGGCTGGGTTATCAGGAAAACTGGCGACCGACGTTGAGCTTTATTGCGGCGAGCGGGAATCTGTTCACCGTCAATGGCGGACACTTTCAGGGCATCTCTGACGCATCGGGGCACGGCGCGCAAAGCTCGGCCAGCAGCTATCCGGTGGCGCAATTGCGCAGCCTGGGCAATGAGCAACTGGCGTTCATTCCACTCAATAGCGCGGCGGGCTGGAGCAATTCCAGTTTCAATTACAACCCGTTCACCGGCATCCCGCCCGGCCCGGCGCTGTTGACGATTTACGCCAACGGCATCCCCAGCACGGCACTCGTAGTGGCGGGCAACGGCGGCAATTTGAACACCGGCGCGGCGCCCACCGGCACCATCAGCGGGCGCGTGCTCTTTCATAACGGCGAAGGCATCGCCGCCAATCTGACCTTGACGCCAGTGCCGGGCGCGCCCGCCGCTTGCTCGGTGGCGCGCACGTTGACCGCCGCGCCGAATGGGGATTTTGTCTTCCGCGATTTGGTGATTGCGCCCACACCGACACCCGCGCCCACACCCACGATCAATTGCGGCACGGTGCAAGTCACCAATACCACCAGCGCGAATGGCGGCCTGCTGGTCAGTTACACCAATCCCACCGTCAGCCCGGCGGGCACGGCGGTGAGTTGCAATCCGTCATCCGGCAGCTTCTTTGCCTACGGCGTAACGACCGTCACGTGCACGGCCACGAACAGCGGTGGGACGGTTTCATGCAGCTTCCCCATGACGGTTTCCAACATTCAATGTCCCCCCGATCAAACGCGTTCGACTTCCGGCTCCAGTGTGGCTGTCACGTATCCCGCGCCCACCGTACAACCCGCTTCGTTCAGCGCGACCTGCACACCAGCTTCCGGCGCAGTCTTCCCGCTGGGCACGACCACGGTGACGTGCCGGGTCACGCAGAATCAAAACAACACCTGCACCTTTCGCGTCATTGTGCAGGGCACCATCGGTTTGCAAAATCCGGCGCGCGGCGTCGAAGCAAATCCGCCCGCCGCCTGTTCCGCAGTCAGCATTGGCGCTCCGGGCGCAACTGAACTGGCGCGGGAAAGCGCGCTGCAATGGTTGACGCCCGCGCCCTGGCGCACGTTGTTGACGCACGGCTCGCTGGTGCAAGCAATTATGCTGAACAACAACACTGCGGTTGAGACGCTTCAGCAGGCAATGCCGCCGGTCGCCAGCAATCCGCCCGCGCTCGCCACGGCACCGGAACAGACTGCGGCGTGCCGCTACCAGGTCACGCCCAGCGCCATCTCCAGCGGTCAGCAGATTCAGTTTTATCCGACCAGCGCGATTTTCAATATGACGACCGGCGGTGTGCCAAGCGGGCCAGCCGCGCGCTTGGCGGAACCCACGCAAGGCGGAGTGAGCTGTTTCAACTGCATCAACAACGTTTTCTCTACGCGCGGCCCGACCTCGACGCTGGGCGTGGCGGTGCTGAGGCAAAACGGGCAAGCGGTGTCGGATGTCATGCTGGAATTTTCGGTGCCCTACGAAATCTATGACGACCGGCTGTCTTGCAAAGACAACGGCAACGACGACGGCAACGATGTGCCCTGCACCATCGGCGCGAAAACCGCGAAGGGCGACTTTTGCACCAAACCCAGCACCAATCCGCTGCTTTCCAGCCCGCAAGACAGGTGTTCCTGTACTTCCCCGCTCAACCCCGACGGTTCGTGCAGCAAAACCATCCTTGGCCATTATCCGATGCCTACGAATGGCACGTTCACCGTCAGCGATGTGCCCAATGGCGCGAACGTCGTGCTGAAGCCTGGCACCGTGGTGAACGGAGCAAACTACACTTTTTCCTACCAAGCCGCTTCCCCGCCGGGTCTGCCGCCGGAAGACTCCATCCGGCTCGACCGCGTGCTGCTCTCGCGCGATGATTTGAAGATCACGGCGCTCACCGCCTGCACGCCCGCGACGGCCACCATCACGCCCAGCGGCCCTGTCAGCTTTTGCGAAGGCGGCTCCGTCATGCTGACCGCCAATGGCGACGCGGGCGCAACCTATCGCTGGTTCCGCGATGGCACGCCGACAGCGTCCAACACCAAATCCATCACCGCGACGCAGGGCGGCGCGTACACAGTCGAATTCACCGACGCCAGTGGTTGCGCCAGCACGCGCTCCGCCGCCGTGAATGTCGTGGTCAATCCACCGCCCGCCAAACCCGCGATCACGCCGGGCGGGCCGACGACGTTTTGCGAAGGCGGCAGCGTCACGCTTTCCGCGCCCGCCGCAGCCGCCTATCAATGGTCAAACGGCGCAACCACGCAAAGCATCAACGTCACCAGTGCGGGCAGCTTCACGGTGAGAGTGACCAATGCCAGCGGCTGTCAAAGCGTAGTTTCGGATGCGGTGATTGTGACCGTCAATTCCGCGCCCGCGAAACCCACGATCACCGCGAATGGGCCAACGACTTTCTGTGAGGGCGGCAGTGTCAATCTGACGGCTCCGGCAGGCGCGGCCAGCTATCAATGGTCGAATGGCGCAACGAGCCAGACGATCAATGTCACCACTGCGGGCAGCTTCACGGTGCGGGTGACCAATGCCGGCGGTTGCCAGAGCACGCCGTCCGATGCAGTCACGGTGACGGTCAATGCTGCGCCCGTGAAACCCAGCATCACGCCCAACGGGCCAACGACGTTTTGCGAGGGCGGCAATGTCACGCTCACCGCTCCGGCAGGCGCGGCCAGTTACCAATGGTCGAACGGTGCAACGACGCAAAGCATCAACGTCACCACGGCGGGCAACTTCACGGTGCGCGTCACCAACGCCAGCGGCTGTCAGAGTGAGACCTCCGATGCGCTCACGATTACGATCAATCCCGCGCCCGCCAAACCGGCGATCACACCCAGCGGGCCGACGACGTTTTGCGAAGGCGGCAGTGTCACTTTGAGCGCGCCCGCAGCCGCTGCATATCAGTGGTCGAATGGCGCAACCACGCAAACCATCAACGTCTCGGCTTCCGGCAGTTTCACGGTGCGCATCACCAATGCCAGCGGTTGCCAGAGCAGCACATCTGACACGCTGGCTGTCACGGTGAATCCACCGCCCGCCAAACCAACGATCACCGCCAACGGCTCGCTGATGATTTGCGAAGGCCAAAGCGTCACGCTTTCAGCGCCTGCGGGAGCCGCCGCCTATCTCTGGTCGAACGGCGCGACCACGCCGTCCATCACGGTCACCGCAGCGGGCACGTTCACCGTGCAAATCACCAACGCCAGCAACTGCCAGAGCGTTGTCTCTGACCCCGCGACCGTCACGGTAAATCCGCCGCTCAACATCAGCGCGCACCCCGTTAGCCAAGCCGTCTGTGCCGGCGCGGCGGTGACGTTTAGCGTGACGGCCAACGGCACCGCGCCGCTCAGCTATCAGTGGCGCAAGAATGGGTCGGCGCTCAATGGCGCGACTGGCAGTTCTTTCATGCTGAACGCGGCGGCGGCGAATGACGCGGGCAGTTACGATGTGGTCATCAACAGCGGCTGCGGCATGCAAACCTCGAATGCGGCCATGCTGACCTTGAATGCCTTTGCCTTGTCGGCGAACAGCGCCAGCTTCACGGCGCTGGGCGGGACGGGGTTTGTTGACCTGACCGCCACGGTCAGCCAATGCGCATGGACGGCGTCGAGCAATGCCGATTGGCTGACGATTAGTTCTGGCAGTTCGGGCGCTGGCAATGGCCGCGTCAATTTCAATGTGGCGGCGAACACCGGCACGGTTTCGCGTAGCGGTGTGCTGACCATCGCGGGATTGAGTTTTAACGTCACGGAAACCGGGACGGCCCTGGCCGCGCGGATTGATGCCTTGAGTCAAACTTCCGCCGTGGTCGGCACGCCCGGTTTGACGCTGAGCTTGACGGGCGTGAACTTCACCAACATCGCCAAGGCGCGCTGGAATGGCAGCGAGCGCGCGACCAGCTTTGTCAGCGCCACGCAATTGACAGCGACGCTCACGACGGCGGATCTAGCCGCGCCGGGCACCTTCACGATTGATGTGTTTGATCCGCCACCCGGCGGCGGCGCGTCAAATCAGCTCAGCTTTATTGTGCAGAACCCTGTGCCACAGATAACCGGCTTGAATCCCGGCAGCCGCGAGGCGGGCGGCGGGCAATTCACGCTGACCGTGAATGGCGCGAGCTTTGTCAACGGCGCGGTCATCCGCTGGAACAGTGCCGACCGCACCACGACATTTGTGAGCGCCACGCAACTGACCGCCGTGATCCCGGCCACGGATATTGCGGCGCAAGGGACGGCCACCATCACCGTGTTCAATCCTGCTCCAGGTGGCGGCCTTTCGAGCGACGCGACCTTCACGATCAATCAAGCGCCAAATCCCGTGCCCGTATTGACCGGTCTTTCTCCGAGTGCGCTGGCCGCAGGCGGCAGTCAATTTACGCTCACGGTAAACGGCAGCGGCTTCGTCAATGGCTCCGTCGTGCGTTGGAACAACAGCGAGCGCGTCACGACCTTTGTCAGCAGCACGCAACTGACCGCGCAAATTCCGGCCAGTGATATCGCCAATGCTGGCAACGCCAATGTGACGGTCTTTTCGCCTGCGCCCGGCGGCGGCACATCGGGTGCACAGGGTTTCACCATCACGACGGGTGCCACCATCAACAGCATCGTGCCGGATCAGGTGATTGCAGGCGGGCCTGGTTTCATCTTAACTGTGATTGGCAGCAACCTGACGAGTGGCGCGATGGTGCGCGTCAATGGCAATCAACGCCCGACCACGGTGGTCAATGCCATGCGCGTGACGGCGGAAATTCCCGCCAGCGACATCGCCAGCCCGGGCGTGGCGCGCATCACGGTCGCGTTGACCGGCGGCAGCGTTTCTAACGAAATGCTGCTAAACATCGTCAATGCCACGGCCCATGTTTCAGCCGCCAGCTTTACAGCAGTTTCATTCGCGCCGGACTCGATCATCGCCTGCTTTGGCGCGAAGCTGGCAACAGGCACCGAGGCGTCAAACGCGGTTCCTTTGCCGACGACATTGGCAGGCACGCGCATGCTCGTGCGCGACAGTGCGGGCGTTGTGCGCGCAGCGCCGCTCTTTTTCGTCTCGCCGACCCAAATCAATTATCTATTGCCAACCGGCACCGCCGCTGGTACCGCGACGATCACGATCACGGCGCTCGATGGCACGCTTTCGGGTGGACAGGTCGAGGTGACCCCAACGGCGGCTGGCATTTTCACCGCCAACGCCAATGGGCGCGGCGTCCCGGCGGCCATCCTCATTCGCGCGACGGGCGGCACGCAGCGCGTTGAGCAAGTCATTCGTTTCGATACGGCAACGAATAGCTTTGTTCCGCTCCCGATTAATCTTGGCCCAGTGACCGATCAGGTGTTTTTGATTCTGTTCGGCTCGGGAACTCGCTACCGCGCCGCGTTGAACAATGTGACTTGCACGATTGGGGGCACGGCAGTTGACGTGGGTTTTGCAGGCGCGCAAGGCGATCTGGTGGGACTGGATCAAATCAATCTGGGGCCTTTGCCACGCAGTTTGGCCGGGCGTGGCAACGTGAATCTGATTCTGACCGTCGAAGGCCGCGCGGCAAATACGGTGCAGGTCTCGATTCAGTAACAAGGCGGTTGCAAGATATGAAAAAACGGCCAGCCAGTTTTAATTCTCTCAACACTGCGCTCCCGGCAGTGTTGAGGCGCGCCCTTTTTTTGCTCGCTTTGCTGTGCGCCTCTTTCGCACCGCAAACGCCCGGCGAAAAGCCGGAGTTGATCCTGCAAACCGGTCACGCCGAAAAGATCGAAGCCATCGCCTACAGCCCCGATGGCCGCTACCTCGCGACCGGCAGTTCTGACCGCACCATCAAAATTTGGGAGGCGCTGACGGGCCGCGAACTGCGCGCCTTGAACGGCGGCACGGGCATCAAGGCGTTGGCTTATAGCCCGGATGGACGCTTGCTCGCCTCAGGCGGCAACGATGGCAAGCTGCGTTTGTGGGATACGGCGTCGGGGCAAGAGCGCGCCGTTTTTGACGGCCATCCCAAAGGCGTTTTGGCGCTGGCATTCAGTTCTGACGGGCGCTGGCTGGCTTCGGGCGGAACGGATGACAAGACGGTGAAACTGTGGGAGGTCGCGACGCAACACGCAGTGCATTCCCTCTCCGGCCATCAGGCCTGGGTTACGGCTTTGGCCTTTAGCCCTGATAGCCAGACGCTCGTTTCTGGTGACGCGGCAGGCGGGTTACGGCTTTGGGAGCTAAACACCGGTGCGTTGCAACACACGCTCACCGCGCACAAAGACCGCATTCGCAGCTTGGCCTTCAGCGCGGACGGCGAGCGTTTGGCGTCCGGCGGCAACGATGCCGTCATTCAACTCTGGCAACCACGCACGGGCCAGTTATTGAAAAGCCTGCCAACTCAACCCGCGTCCGTCGTGGCCGTAGCCTTTGCGTCCAATGGCCAACAATTGCTCATCTGCACCAACGATCACACCCGCAAACGTTTCGCTCTCGCCAACAGCAACAGCACCGGCTCTGCCAACATCATCGCCAACGAAATTGAACAGACTAAACTCGATAACGGCGAAAATCTCAACCGTTATCAGACGGCAGTTTTCAGCGCGGATGGACAGTCACTGGCGGTCTGCGATGGCACACGCGACGTGATGATGCATCAGACAACGGGCGCGGCTGAAGCGTTCGCGTTGACGAGCCGCGTCAATCCGGTCAAAGCGGTGGCCTTCAGCCCAGATGGCCGCTGGCTGGCGACGGGCAATCAGGATACTTCGATCACGTTGTGGGAGACGTTTTCGGGCCGCGCGGTGGGCACACTCTATAGCAACGCGGGCAGCATTAATGCGCTGGCCTTCAGTCCCGACAATCAAACACTGGCGTCGGGCAGTTATGGCGGCGTCATCAAGTTGTGGGAAGTCATGGCTGCGCGCGAACTCAAAAGCTGGCAGGCGCATAACGACGGCATCAACGCGCTGGCGTTTTCAGTGGATGGACAGCGGCTCTTTTCAGCCAGCGTGGACGCGACGATCAGAAGTTGGGAGCCAACCACAGGCCGGGAGTTGGCTAGGTTGACAGGTCATCAAGGCGAGGTCACGGCGCTGAGTCTGGGTGCCGATGGCAAGCTGCTCGCTTCGGCCAGCGCCGATCAAACCGCGAAACTGTGGGATGTCGCGACAGGCGCATTGCTGCGCACCTTTGCGCGTGCAGGCGGGCCGCTCTTGGCTGTGGCGCTTGCGCCGGATGGCAAAACGCTGGCGACTGGCGATGCTGAACGTGCGATAAAGATTCGCGACATTGGTACTGGGAATGAAATGCGCACGCTCAACGCCAATGGACGCGTGCTGAGCCTGGCGTTTTCTCCCGATGGCAAAACGCTCGCCGCTGGTCAGAGCGGCGCGGTTATTCAACTGTGGGAGACGGACAATTGGCAGCCTCGCGCTTCGCTCAGCGGACATACTGGCGCGGTCAATGCGCTGAGTTTTCATCCTGAAGGCGGCTGGCTGGTGTCGGGCAGCGAGGATGGCAGCGCGCGATTGTGGGGGCTGGCGAATTACTCGTTAGCCGCGACACTGGCGGCTTTGCGCGCGAACAACCCGGACAAGCAGGACTGGATCGTCGTCACACCGGATGGATTGTTTGATGGCTCGCCGGTGGCGTGGAATCAAATCCTCTGGCGCTTTGCGCGCAACACCTTCAACGTTGCACCGGTCGAAGCGTTTTTCAGCGATTTCTTTTATCCCGAATTGCTGGCCGACATTTTGACGAATCGGCGGCCCCCGCCCAAAGAGAACATCGCGCAACTCGACCGGCGGCAACCGAGTGTCAAACTCGCGCTGCCAAGTACAACCAGCGCCAACGCAACCAGTGCGCGCACGCTGAAAGTGCGGCTTGAGATTGCCGAGGCTGCCGCCGACAACCAGCACACGCAAGGCAGCGGTGCGCAGGATGTGCGGCTGTTCCGCAACGGCGCGCTGGTCAAGGTTTGGCACGGCGACGTCTTGAAAGGTCAAACCCGCGCCACGCTCGAAAGTGAAGTGACCTTGCAGGCGGGTGAGAATCGCTTGACGGCGTATGCCTTCAACCGCGCGAACATCAAGAGCGCCGATGCGCAATTGTTGGTGCAGGGCGCGGCAGCGTTGCAACGGCGGGGCACGGCGTATGTGATCGCCGTCGGCATCAATCGGTATTCCAATCCGAATTTCAATCTGAACTTTGCCGTGGCCGATGCGCAATTGTTCAGCGACGAATGGGTCAAGCAGCAAACGGCGCTCAAGCGCTTCGCGCGGATCGAGCCGGTGTTGCTGACCGATGCGCAAGCGACCAAGGCGAATTTCGTCGCCGCCTTGCAACGCCTGGCGGGCGCGCCACTGCTAGCCAATGCGCCGCCTGCGCTGCAAAAGTTACAACCGGCCCAACCCGAAGACGGCATCGTCGTTTATTTTGCCGGGCACGGCATTGCGCTGGAGCAGCGTTTTTATTTGTTGCCTTATGAACTCGGCTACAGAGGCAAACGCGAAGATTTGACCGATGCCGCGATGCGCCGTGTCTTGCCGTTGGCGATCTCCGATGAAGAGTTGGAGCGGTTATTTGAGCCGATTGATGCCGGAACTATGTTGCTCGTGCTCGACGCCTGCAATTCCGGCCAAGCGCTCGAGGCCGAAGAGAAACGGCGCGGGCCGATGAATGCGAAAGGACTGGCGCAGTTGGCTTATGAAAAGGGCATGAACATTCTGACCGCCGCCCAAAGTTACCAAGTCGCCAAAGAGAACTCGGCCTTGGGGCATGGCTATTTGACCTACGCGCTGATCGAAGACGGGTTGCGCAAGATGGCGGCGGATCGGCGGCCGCGTGATGGGCAGGTCGTCTTGCGCGAATGGTTCGATTTCGCTTCGAGCGCCGTGCCGGAGATGGTTACAGCCCGCGTCAACAGCGATCAGAAATATGCCGGGCGGGGCTTGGCGAAAGTGCGCTTGTTGAAGATGCGCGAGGTACAACGCCCGCGCGTTTTTTATCGCCGCGAAGCCGAAGCCCAGCCCTTGATTGTCGGAAAATGATCATCGGCAAAAACTGAACTGGCTATTTACCTTTCCTCAGTCATCGGGATAATGCACACCAGCTTTTGCATTCACGCAAACCACAACATCACAACCAGAGGAGAAACCCCGATGAATCGCTTCCATCCGCGCGCCGTGTTGTTTATTACGTTGCTCGTTGCCGCTACCCTGGCCCTGGCAAGTTGTTCATCACCGGAACCGGCCAAACCCGCAACAACCGCCGGCCAAACCGCCGCCGCTTCCCCCGCATCTGCCGAAGAGAAACTGCCCGCGCCTTATGCCACGGGCAAAATCGTGCGGCTTGATCCGCGCTTCGACAAATTGATCGCGCCCGACGCCAAGATCGAAAAGCTCACCGAAGGCCACAAATGGGTCGAGGGGCCGGTGTGGAATAAGAAAGAGGGCTACCTGCTCTATTCGGACATCCCCAACAACGCGATTTACAAATGGCAGGAAGGCAAAGGCGATGCGCTTTTTTTGCAACCGGCGGGGTACACCGGCACGGCTCCCTTCACGGGCAAAGAGCCGGGGACAAATGGCCTGACCTACAACAAAGACGGCTTGTTGGTTTCGTGCGAGCACGGCGACCGGCGCATCGCGCAATTGGCGGCGGACGGCAAAACCAAAACGACGCTGGCCGACAAATACAATGGCAAACGCTTCAACAGTCCGAATGATCTGGTGTTCAAAACGAACGGCGATCTGTATTTCACTGATCCGCCGTATGGCCTGCCAAAAGGCGTGGATGATCCACAACGTGAAATGGATTATTGCGGCGTTTATCGTTTGGGCAAAGACGGCAAGCTCACGCTGTTGACCAAAGAAATCACGCGCCCCAACGGCATCGCGCTCGCGCCCGATGAAAAGAAGCTGTATGTCGCCAGCTCCGACCCCGACAAAGCGATTTGGATGGTGTATGACCTGAAGCCCGATGGCACGCTAGGCGCGGGCAAAGTATTCAAAGACGTCACGGCCTGGGTGAAAGAAGGCCGCAAGGGTTTGCCCGATGGGATGAAGGTGGATAAAGACGGCAATCTGTGGGCGACTGGCCCTGGCGGCGTGCATGTGTTTGCGGCAGACGGCACGCATCTGGGTTCAATTGAAACGGGCGTCCCGACAGCCAACTGTGCCTTTGGCGACGACGGAACGACGCTTTACATCACGGCTAATACGGCGCTGATTCGCGTCAAGACTGGCACGAAAGGTTTGGGCTTTTAACCGCTCTTCAAATAAGACGGTAACGCGGCGTGCGGCTTATTTATTTCGCCGCACGCCGCGTTACCAGCGAATTGGCGGAGCCGCGTTTAAGCCCGCTGGCAAGCCCCTCAGCAACCTTGCCAGCACTTCGCGGAGCAACTACACTGCCATTCGTCATTCACATTCAATCAACAACTCTTCCTCAAACAAGGAGCAGCGAATATGCAACTGGGCATGGTAGGTCTCGGCAGGATGGGCGCGAACATGGTGCGCCGCCTGATGCGCGGCGGACACGAATGCGTGGTGTTCGACATGAATCCCGACAACGTCAAGAAGATGGAAGATGAAGGCGCCAAAGGCGCACGCTCCATCGAAGATTTCATCAACAAGCTGACCAAGCCCCGCGCTGCCTGGGTGATGGTGCCGTCGGGCGACGCGACCGAGAAGACGATTGACGCCCTCTCGCGCTTTCTCTCTGGCGGCGACAGCGTGATTGACGGCGGTAACACGTATTTCAAAGACGATGTGCGCCGGGCAAAAGGATTGGCCGAAAAAGGCATTCACTATCTGGATGTCGGCACCAGCGGCGGCGTCTGGGGGTTGGAACGCGGCTATTGCATGATGATTGGCGGGCCGCAGGAAACCGTCGCGCGCCTCGACCCCATCTTCAAAACCCTGGCCCCCGGCCCTGGTTCCATCGGCGCAACGCCGGGCCGCGAAGGCATGACCAGCACCGCCGAGCAAGGCTATCTGTATTGCGGCAAAGCGGGCGCGGGCCATTTCGTCAAGATGGTGCACAACGGCATCGAGTACGGCTTGATGCAAGCTTATGCCGAAGGCTTTGACTTGTTCGCCTGCGCCAACAAACCCGAGTTGCCCGAAGATCATCGCTACGATTTCAACCTCGCAGACATTGCCGAGGTCTGGCGGCGCGGCAGCGTGGTCAGTTCATGGTTGCTGGATTTAACCGCGTCAGCATTAGCTGAAAATCCGTCGCTCTCGAATTTCACGGGCTTCGTGCAAGACTCAGGCGAAGGGCGCTGGACGATTCAAACCGCCATCGAAGAAGCCGTGCCCGTGGATGTTTTGGCGACCTCGCTGTTCGCGCGCTTCCGTTCGCGGCAAGAGAACACTTTTGCTGACAAGATACTTTCGGCGATGCGGAATAAATTCGGGGGGCATATCGAGAAGCCTTCAGGAGGATAAACAAACGCTGGCTTGAATTGCACCAACTACTCATCGGCTTATCCTTCAAGAGGAAACTATGAATGCAAACGTGAATGCAACCGGGATGCTCGAACTGCCGAGTCAACCCGCGCCGCCCTGTGTGATGGTCATTTTCGGCGCCACGGGCGACCTGACCAAACGCAAGCTCTTCCCCGCCCTTTATAACCTCGCCAAAGCGAATCTGTTGTCGCGTGAATTCGCCATCGTCGGCACGGCGCGCCAGGAACTGACGCACGAAACCTTTCGCGAACAACTCAGCCAGGACATCAAAACTTACGCCACGGCTGAGGTCGAGCCGCACATCTGGGAGTGGTTCTTGAATCGCATTTACTACACCGGCGGCGATCTGCAAGACCCCGCGAATTACGCCAAGCTGAAAGAAGTTATTCAGCAGGCCGACCAGGCACACAACTGCAAAGGCAATTACTTTTACTATCTGGCAACCGCGCCGCAGTTTTTCGGCGAAAGCGTGCGGCAATTGGGCGCGGCGGGATTGACGCAGGAAGAAAATCGCCAATGGCGTCGGGTGATTATCGAAAAACCCTTCGGCCACGATTTGGATTCGGCCAAGGCCCTCAACACCGAAATCAAACAGGTGCTGGACGAGCAACAGATTTATCGCATTGACCATTACCTGGGCAAAGAGACTGTGCAAAACATCATGGTCTTCCGCTTTGGCAACGGCATCTTCGAGCCGATCTGGAATCGCCGCTACATTGACCATGTGCAGATCACGGCGGCGGAAACCGTGGGCGTCGAAAAGCGCGGCGGCTATTACGAAACCTCCGGTGCTATGCGGGACATGATTCCCAATCATCTGTTTCAACTCGTTTCACTGACCGCGATGGAACCGCCTATTTCATTCGAGGCGAATGCGGTGCGCGACGAACAAGCCAAGATTCTGCACGCCATCTCGCCTTTCACGCCCGAAGAAGTGCTGACCGACGCCGTGCGCGGACAATATGGCCCCGGCGAAATGAAAGACGAACGTGTGTCCGGTTACCGGCAGGAAGAAAACGTGGCGCCCACCTCAACCACGGAAACTTTTGTGGCGCTCAAGCTGATGATCGACAATTGGCGCTGGGCCGACGTGCCGTTTTATCTGCGCACCGGCAAACGCCTGGGCAAGCGTGTGACCGAGATTGCCATTCAATTCAAACGCGCGCCCTTTGTGCTCTTCCGCGAAACCAAGATTGGCCGCCTGCGCACCAACCGGCTGGTGATTCGCATTCAACCCGACGAAGGCATTTCGCTGCGTTTCGGCGCCAAGGTACCGGGACCGATTATGCGTATGGGGGCGGTTGAGATGGATTTTGATTACGTGGACTATTTCGGCAGCACACCCAGCACTGGCTATGAACGATTGCTCTACGATTGCATGATCGGTGATGCCACGCTGTTCCAACGCGCCGACATGGTCGAAGCTGGTTGGAGCGTGATTGAACCCGTGTTGGATATTTGGCAGGCGCTGCCGCCGCGCGCCTTTCCGAATTACACTGCCGGTTCGTGGGGGCCGAAAGAAGCGGACGAGATGCTGGCGCGTGACGGGCGTGAATGGCGCAAGCTGGACGAATAGGTTAACGACAAACCACAAAGAAAATGCGCTGCGTGAGTCGCTGACAATCAGCCGCTCAACGCAGCGCATCCTTTTCTCAGCACATGATGGGGTGAGGTTATCGTGCGAGAAACCTGCGCGTCTGCCGTTTGGCAAACAAATCCTGTGAGCTTCAGCAATGAAGCACTCTGATCAAACCAGGCAAAGCATTCGCCAGGAAGAAGCCATTGATTGATCCAAACTGCGATCAGAATGTGATAAGAGGTAACGCTTGCGGGGTCTTGCGAGGCACGAACCGGAATATACGGAAATTAGGCTTTGGATGCCAGCAATAATTGCTGGGCAGTGAAAAAACTTCGCGACTGAAATCGTCAATGCAAAGTTGCCGCCGGCATTCGCCTAGTCGCGCACGCGGCTTTGCGCTATATTCCGAGTGGTTTTACCAACCCGTTCAATTGATTCCAGTCAGAGGAGCAAGCTGCTACCGTTTCGGCACCGAACACAAGAGTTGCGATGGTTACGAGAATATAGGCGTGAATACATTCATCAATGGGTGGCGCTCAATGGCAAGGAGTTCATCGCCGACCGCACGTCTTTCCGGGAAGCGTTCGCTGTGATTGAAGCGGCAAACACCAACCGCCCTTTTGTGATTTTTGTCGAAGACCCAAATGGCTCTATCAGAGTCACGACCGACTTTTGAGTCAACCAAGCCACTTACAACCGAAAGGAGTAGGCCCATGGCAAGTCCGCAGTTTTTAGCAATGCTCAAACAACTTTACGAATCCGGCGAACAAAAAGCGCTGCGCTGGGAACCGGCCAAACGCTCTCGGCATTCGACCTATTGCGATTTTTACCTGGCGCTGGGCCAGGGCATCATTCACTTGTCCAGCAATGAAGCGGATGAGGAAAGTTTGGCGGCCAAATATGTCGCGACGTTACTGACGCGCGAAGGGTTGATTGTCGAAGAGCTGACGACCAGCCAGCTTGCCACGGGCTATTCCACGCTGGTGCGCGATTTGTTTCGTCAGGCACGCGCCGCCGCCTTCAACCTGCCGCAATTGATCGAAGGGATGCGGCAGGATTTAGCTGCCGGCATGACGCGCGAGGTGCCGCCCGCCGTGCTCTCGCGTGAACGTGAGGACGATTTTGTTATTGATGAAGACCTGGATATTCCCTTTTAGCAACGTCATGGTGAACAACAGCCAGGAATCGGCCAACGGCCGCGCGTTTGGGTGGGAACGCAACGGCCAGCGCAATGCATGGTTGGCCTATGCCTTCAAGACGGAGAGCGAATACATATTGCATTTGACCAGCCAGCACAAAGCCGGTCAACCGCTGAGCGGGCCGCCGTTACAGTTGGCCTATCGGCTGAATATCGGTGAGTTGCCCATCGTCGCTGGCTTCTTTCCGCCCCGGTGCTCGACATAGGATGAGCGCCGAGCCGGCGTGGCAAGGCTTCAATTGCGCAGGCGGCGTGGGCGATTCAATCCCTGTGCGCCCTGCGCGCGCCGTGTGGAAGAAACACCGCGCGTCGAGTTGAGTGCGGGGCCTTGGGGGCAGGCAATGGAACAGCCGATTTACGTGGTTGGCTGGATCGAAACTGCTTCGCCGTAACGCTCGGGCTTCCCTGTCAAACCGGTCACGCTGGTTATTCAGCCAAAGCAAAATGCGGCGCAAACGAATCAGTAATAGATTTGGAAAAAGAACTGCGCAATTGTTTCTTCTCAACTCAAACCGGGCTAGAATGCGCGCGGCATCCCACGAATTGCTAAAGGTTAGGCAATATGTCGAGCGGACTTTCTGTTGAACAACAACTGCGGGACTGGGTTGGACAACTCGCCCCCGAACACAAACACATACTGTTGCTGATGCTGGCCGAGGACGACAAGCTGTTGCGCGCGGCCCGCTTGGATTTTGCTGAAGCGCAATTGCGGCAACTGGCGACCGCGCGCCATCAGAACTGGGACTCACTGTCGGAAGAGCAGCGCGAATCCTTCCTTGATGAAGTCATCCGCGAAGAAGAGATGTATGCAACCCAGATCGGCAGCTCCGGCACGCTGACGCGCGTCTCTTGTTACCATTGCGGCCACGAAATGACACCGGCGGATTTATACCGCGTCTATTTCGGCGAGCGTTCGCCCAAGCTCGAACCCGCCAACGCCCGCCTGGTCGTGCTGGATGTCGAAGCCGGCAATGTGCAATTCCCGATCAACCTCGAAGGCGAAACCTTGATCGGGCGGCTCGACCCACATCGCGGCATTCGCCCGGCTGTTGACCTTTCAAAGTACGACCCCGCCTCGCGTGTTTCGCGCCGCCATGCCCGCATCACTGTCAGGAGCGGCCAGTTTTATTTGGAAGACTTGGGCAGCGCCAATGGCACCATTATCAATGGCCGCGCACGGCTGAAACCGCAGCAACCGGCGGTGCTGGCGAACGGTGATTTGGTAAAGATCGGCGAGACCACGCTCAAATTCGCGTGTTAAGTCAGCCATGACGACGGTGTCATTCAGTATTCAGCCAAGCCTCAACAATTCGCGCCATTTCTTATTCGCGGGCTGGTCGAAAGACGAGTACAGAGTTGTTTTTGTTTGCAAACGGAGATCGCATGATTCGCGTATTCATAGTGGCCGCTTTGCTGATGCAGCTTCTGCTGTTACGCACCGGTGCGCCGCACAGCGCCCAAACGCCGAGCGCTGTGCCCATCGCCATCATCGGCGCGACGTTGGTTGACGGCACCGGCGCAGAACCGCGCCAGGCGGATGTGCTCATTCGCGCCGACCGCATCGAAGCAGTGGGCACAAGCCTCAACATTCCGGCAGATGCCCGCAGGATCAATGCCGTCGGCATGACACTGACGCCAGGCTTATTCGATCTTCACACTCATTTGCCTTACGCCTCGGCGGCCGGCATCAGCGGTGATTGGCCAAAACATTTGAAGGCGTATCTATATTGCGGCGTTACCTCGGTCACTGAATTCGGCACATACCCGGAAACTTTCGAGCCGATGCGGCGACTGATCAAGACGGGCATTATTGTTGGACCGCGCATCCATTTCGCCGTGCGTATGACCACACCACACGGCCACGGCGCCGAAGGTGGGCGCGGCGATTTCTTTTCGCTCGAAGTCTCGACTCCACGCGAAGCCCGCGCCGCCGTCAAAAACATCCTGCCCTATCAACCAGACGCGATCAAAATTTTCACCGATGGCTGGCGCTACGGCGCGGCATCCGATATGACTAGCATGAACGAAGACGCCATCACCGCCATTGTGGACGAGGCCCACAAAAATAATCTGGAAGTGCTGACGCATACGGTCTCTTTAGACAAAGCGAAAATTGCCGCACGCGCCGGTGTGGACGTCATTGCCCACGGCGTCGGCGACAAGGATGCGGATGAAGAGCTTTTCAACCTCATGCGTGAGAAAGGCACGACTTACGCGCCGACACTGGCGGTATATGAACCGCGCGGGCGGGACATCCTGACGCCGTTGCTCAACGCAGTGCTAGAACCGGCTGTCTTGCGGCGCATCAATCCGCCGCTGGTGCCGCCTCAGAATCCACCGCTTAAACCAGCGGCTGGTTCCGCTGAAAACGGCGATGCGTCGCGCTTGCGCCGTTGGGCGACGTTGCAACGCAACACGGCAGCCTTGCGCAAGGCAGGCATACGCTTTGGCACGGGCACGGATGCAGGTGTGACAGGCACACATCACGGTTGGGCGACACAACGCGAATTGCAGTTGCTGGTCGCGGGCGGCTTGACGCCGCTCGAAGCGCTCACCGCCGCCACCGGCAATGCCGCCAAAGCGCTGCACGTGGATGGAGAGCGCGGCACGATTGCGCCCGGCAAGCTGGCGGATGTGCTGCTGATCGAAGGCGCGCCGCACCGCAACATCCAGGACATCGAAAAGATTCGCCACCTGTTTTTGGGCGGGCGCGAACTCGACCGTGCGGCCCTGGCCCACGACATTGCCGCGCCGGGCATCACCAGGCTTCCAGCCATCGCGGCGCAGGAACGTATTGACGACTTTGAGAGCGCCAATAGCCGCAGCCGGCTCGATACGCGCTGGGTCAATGGCACAGACGCCGGAATGGATCCGTCGCAGATGACATACGGACGCATCTTGCGCCCAACTGGCAGAGAGGAAGGCAACCACGCGCTTTCCATCAGTGGTCGCCTATCAGAAAAAGAGCGCCCCTATTTGCGCATCAGCGTGCCGCTCAGTCGCGGTGCGGTTGAACCCGTGGATGCGCGCGCATTTCGCGGTGTGCGCTTCGACGCGCGGGGCGAAGGCGCTTACACGCTGCTCGTGCCGACGGCAAACGTGCGCGACAATGCGATTTTCCAAGCGCCGTTCCTGGCTGCGGCACAATGGCAAACTGTTTCGATTGACTTTGCCACGCTAAAGCAAAGCAATGCGCGCAACCCGGTCGTCTGGACTGGCGCGGACTTGCTGATGCTGAGCTTTGAAGTCGCCAGACCTGCCGGGAGCTTTGCCTGGCTGGAATTGGACAACGTGCAGTTTTATAAGTAACGCATCATTAACAACTAACTTTGTCAACTAACCTTATCAATGAAGGAGTGACCCCTTGAGCACCAACGGACTTTATCAAAACCTGACGAGCTACATTCGTGACGTGCGCCCCGAGTTTGAAGACAAACTCGCCACACTGGTCGAAATCCCCAGCATCAGCAGCGACCCCACTTGCCAAGCCGATATCCAAAAATGCGGCGAGACGGCGGCACAATATCTGCGCGCGCTCGGCGCAGAAGCCGAATGCGTGCCGACGCCCGGCAATCCGGTCGTGTTCGGTTCGCTCGTCACCGGCAAAGACCATCCGACCGTGACGATCTATAACCACATGGACGTGCAGCCCGCCGACGCGAACGAATGGAACAAAGCGCCCTTCACTTTCTTCAAAGAAGGCGACCGTTACGAAGGCCGGGGCACCACCGATGACAAAGGCCCAGCGCTGACGGCCATGCTCGCGGTGCGTTACGCGGTCGAACACGGCATCCCGCTCAACTACAAATTTATCTGGGAACTCGAAGAGGAAATCGGCAGCCCGAATTTCGAGCACTTCATCAAGAACAACAAAGCCCGTTTACGGACTGATTCCTTCCTCGTGTCAGACACGATCTGGATTTCACGCAAAAATCCGGCGGTGGCCTACGGCTTACGCGGTCTGCAAGCGTTCTTGTTCAAACTGCAAACGCACGGCAAGGACGTGCATTCGGGACTGGTCGGCGGGGCCGCGCGCAATCCCATCGGCGAATTGGCGCAGGTCATCAGCCAGTGTTACGACGCCAAGACGGGCAAGGTGAAGATTCCCGGCTTTTACGAAGACGTGCGGCAGGTGACGAAAACTGAACTCAATAGCTTCGTCAATTCCGGCTTTACGACCAAGGGCTATCAGAAAGCCCACGAACTGAAATCCATTCGCCCAAATTTGAAAACCGAAGCCGATGTGTTGAAAGCCTTCATGGCCATGCCGACGTTTGAAGTCCACGGCATCACGGGTGGTTACAGCGGCCCCGGCGTCAAAACCATCGTGCCCTATCACGCCGAAGCCAAGATCAGTTGCCGCCTGGTGCAAAACCAGCGGGCCGACAAAGTCGCCAAACTGGTCAAGGATTACGTCAAGAAACTCAACCCGGATGTGAAGGTCGAGGTCATTCAGAAACTGGAAGCATTTGAGGGCAGCTTCACCGGCCCCTATCCCGACGCCGCGCGCGCGGCCATGAAATTCGCCTTTGGCAAAGACCCGGCCTTCACGCGCGAAGGCGGCTCCATCGGCGCGATTGTGACGATGGATAAATATCTAAAAGCGCCGTTTACCTTCCTGGGCCTGAGCCTGCCCGAGCACGGCTATCACGCGAAGAATGAGAATTATGATTGGCGGCAGACGGCGGGCGGAATAAAAATGTTCGTGAAGTACTTTGAAGAGATTGCCAAGCTTTCTTGAGACTGGTAACGGGGCTTTACGTTGACGACAAAGCCCCGTGTTATCACTGTGCATCAGACTGTGCATCAAAATTGATAGATGAACATGGCTAGCGAGGAATGTCCTGCTTAGACAGCGGCTTTAGCGGCTTGAAAGTCAGCAAGGAATTCCGAAGCCGGCGCGGTGCTGGTTACGAGCAAATAATCCCGCGCACGCGTGCAAGCAACGTAAAGCAGATGGCGTTCTGTGTTGTAAACCTCTTCTAAATCCGTCTCATCAGCGACCGCTTCGATCCGTGCTTGCAAAGGGGTGATTTCGTCATCGCAGGCCATCACGGCCACGGCGCGAAACTCCAGCCCCTTCGCTAGGTGCATTGTGCTGAGTGAAACGAACCCGCTGGCCGTCTCGACGTTTTCGTCGAGAATTTTGAATTTCAGTCCGGCGGACTCAATGGCTGTTTTCGCTCGGTCAAGCTCCGCTTCGGAGCGCACGAAAACACCGATTTCATCAGGGCACACGCCTTCTCTGCCCCGGTCAGTCAGCCAGGCGCTGACAACGCGCACTTCTTCTGCGTTACTCTCCAAAATCTGAATCGCCGGAGTTGGCCCGTTAAAGACCGAAATCGTGTTGGCGCGCTCTTCCGTGTTGCCGTCTACGTCAGAAACTTCCGGCCCCAGCAAGCGGTCAGCTTGCTGCCTGATCTGGTGCGAGGTGCGGTAATTGATGTGCAGCGTGCGCGAACGCCCACGCACGTCCACGCCCAGCGCCTTCCACGAAAACGGCTGCTGAAAAATGCGTTGGCCCAGATCGCCCGCGAAGAAAAGCCCATTGGGTTGTTCCGCTCCCAGCGCGGCCAGAAACCGCAACTGCGGAATGCCGACATCCTGCGCTTCATCCACCACGGCAAAATCAAACGGTGCTTGTTTGCTCTCGGCCAGTTGCGCGGCCAATCGGCTGAACAGGCCCGCATAGGTAATCAATCCGCGCTCGTTCAGTTGCGCGCGCGCGCGGTCGAAGATCGCCCAGAGCAAGGCGCGTTGCGCTTCGGGCAAGCGCGTCTTGCGGCCCAAACGTTTGACGTCACGGTACGCTTCCCAACTATCCAACTGCCAGGCGTCAACGACCTCAGTCCATTCCGAACGCAGAAATCGCTGGCTGAATTTGTGGCCTTCGACCTGTTTGGCGGCTTCGGCCAGCAATTCCGCCAGCACTTTGTCCGAAGCCAGGTTGGGCACGCCGAGGCGGGCCTTGTATAGCTTCCGCGCGATGGCGTTCAGCGAATGCACTTCGATGTTTTCGGCCAGGCGTGGTTCGTGATGCAGCAAGCGCCGCAGCTTGGTATCCAAGGCCCGCGCCAGCGTGTCGGAAAACGTCGTCAGCAAGACGCGCGCTTGCCGGTTGTGGCGTGCCAGATGGGCCGCGCGATGCAGGGCGACGATGGTTTTGCCGGTGCCCGCCGAACCGGCCACACGCGCCGGGCCGTTGTAATCGCGTTCGACCAGTTGCCGCTGCGCCGGATGCAGGAAGATCGTCCATTTCTCCCACGGGAATTCCAGCGCGCGTGCCAATTCTTCGACATCGTTCATCACGCGGAAGCGGCGCAGCGCATCGGGATGATCGAAGGGGCTGCTTCCCTTCGCCGCAGGTTGCGGGAGGGCGGGTTTGCCCCCGACTGCCAATTCCAGCAAGGCTTCTGCCGCTTCACCCGGCAGGTGGGTTGCCAGCGTCAGCAAGGTGTCTTCGTTGACCTGCCGCACGTCGTTCAGCCATTCGGCGGGTACGCCGTAACTCAGCAGTTCGTCATCCGTCAACCTGGCAAACAACAATTGCTTAGGGGGCTTGGGCTGCTCGACTTCGATGTATTTGGGAATGATGACTTCCTGCACCGTTTCGCGCACGACGACCAATTGCGCCGCGCCAGTTTTGGGGTGTGTTTCCAGCCTGCGCCGCAACGCCCAGTCATAGGCATTGTCGTGATGATCCACGTAACACAGCAGGAAGCTGGCCGCCGTCTTATGCACAATCAAGCGAATGTCCCGGCTCACGCGCGCCGACCAAAAGTTCGGGTCTTTGGCACGGTCTACCTTGTGCAGTTGCATGCCCGGATTGACCGGGTTCAGTTGCAGATCGAAGGCCGTGGTCTTGACGGCCTTTTGTTCATCACCGGTTAGTTTGGCGAGGCTGTCGGTGAAGGTGTCGGCAATGCGGAATTCCATAAGTTCAACCAAAGACGGATTTGATTTTGCGCCACAGACATCGTTTTAGCTCCGTAGGAGCGGCCTGTTTATAGCAACCACGCGCGCGTTCTCCCAAGCTCCGTAGGAGCGGCATGTGGCACATGCCGCTCCTACGGAGCTAAGAGGGAAACAAACGCCGTTGCTATAAACAGGCCGCTCCTACGGAGCTAAGCAAGCGCGCGCTGCTACTCCACCCGAAACACTTTCATCACTTCGTCGCCCAGATGATTGATCACCTTGACGGCGATGCGCCCGGACGCGGGTTTCGCAAAAGGCCGCGACACGTCGCTGTTCAAAGTATCCCAAGCCTCTTGGTTGATCTCGGCTTTCAGCGTCGTCTTGAGCGCCTTGTACGGATCGTTCGCACCCAGGAAATATGCCTGCCTGACAAAGAAGCTCTCTTCGTTGTAATCGCTGTCAATGAACCAGCAGGCGATGCCGTCGGCGTTGTCGCTGATGACTTCGCCGGTGTTGGGGCGGAAGACGTCTACGCCGTTGACCTTGACCTGAATCTGCTGGCCGGCGGCGGGCAGAATCTCGATGTCCGGTTCGCCGAAGATGACAAACAGATTGCCTTTGCCGGTGTTTTTCAGGTCGTCGGCCATGTGCAGGTCGGCGTTCATGCGCGCTTTGAGAATGGCAATGCGGCCCAGTTTGTTCAGCCCCACGCAATGCGCGTCGTAGCTGAAGGCGCAACTGACCAGCACGTCAAAGCCCGCTTCGCCAGCCTCGCGGGCCGCCGCCGCCAAATCTTCGCGGGGGACGGTGCCGAATTCGGGGCCGATGAAAATCGCCGCGCGTTTCTCAGAAGAGTGAAAAGTGAAAGGTGAAGAGTGAAGATCAGGTAGTTCACTCTTCGCACTCCCCACTTCACTCTTCTCCAAGTAGCGGCCTTCGGCGCAAATGTAATAGCCCGGCCACGGCACCAGCGCCGTGAAGTCGAGCTTGTCTGCTTTGTGCGCTTGTTGAACGCCAGCCGTTTTCAGGTTTTCGAGAATCATCTGCGCGAAGTCGCGCACCGTGCCGCGTCCATTGCCAGTAGATGCCTTCAGCGGGTCAAGCAGTTCGTCGTTTTCGTCCACGCCCAGCACGCGGTGCGGCGAGAGGCTTTCGACCGTGAACGGCCCGGCCACGCGCACCTTCTTTTTATCTTCGTAGGGTTTGTCGTAGAGGTATTCGAACTCGGCCTTGGCGGCGATGCTGGCGTCAATCTCGCGGTGGCGGGCGATGCGTTGCCGCCACCATTCGGCGTGCAGCTTCTTGGCTTCGGCAGCCCATTTCGCGTCAGCTTCGCGCGGGATTTCCCATTCCTCCCAGCTTTGTTTGAGCGCGGCGTTGAGTTGGGCGCGGGTGGCTTCGAGCGCCGGTTGGAACTTCTCCCAGATGACATCAATCTCGGCGTTGTTGGCGATGGATTTCAGCGTGATGTGCGGCACGCGCTCGTAAACAAAGCCCTGGCGAATATCTGCTGTCCGACAAGCTGCCAGCTTGTCGTGGCCGTCGCGTTCTGCCAAGTGGTTCGCCAGCCCAGCCCGCGACAAGCTGGCAGCTTGTCGGACATTGAGTTCGGCTTCCCGTTGCCGCCCTTCCGGCGAATCGGCCAGCAGGTAATAGGCGTAGCGCGCGCCCATAATCCGCGCGCGCGCCAACGCCAGCGCCACCCGCGAAGTATCAATCGTGATCCAGCGGCGGCCCCATTGTTCGGCAACGCAGGCGGTGGTGCCGGAGCCGCAGGTCGGGTCAAGCACGAGGTCGCCGGGGTCGGTGGTCATAAGAATGCATCGTTCCAAGACGGTGAGAGCTGTCTGGACAACAT
>JACPYM010000031.1 GCA_016196035.1 Acidobacteriota bacterium
GCTGCGAAACGCAATCTTCGGATTGTGCTTGGCCAGCGTCTTGGTGATCGCCGCCGTCAGCGTCGTCTTGCCGTGATCCACGTGGCCGATCGTCCCCACGTTCACGTGCGGTTTACTGCGGTCGAATTTCTCTTTCGCCATAACGAAATCCTCTTAAAAGTAATCTGTGGATACGCTTTATGAAAGCTGAAGCCCACAACCGGACTTGAACCGGTGACCTCGTCCTTACCAAGGACGCGCTCTACCAACTGAGCTATGTGGGCTTAACCTGTTTGGAGCGGGCGACGGGACTCGAACCCGCAACACCTAGCTTGGAAGGCTAGTGCGCTACCATTGCGCTACGCCCGCTCACTTCGGAATTTCAAAGCTCGCAGCGGAGCCTAACTGCAAAATGCAGGGGGTAGGATTCGAACCTACGTACGGCGTTAGCCGGCCGGGTTTACAGCCCGGTGCCATTAACCACTCGACCACCCCTGCGCAAAGTATTTCAGAGCCGGTGATAGGACTCGAACCTACGACCCTCTGATTACAAATCAGATGCTCTACCAACTGAGCTACACCGGCTTGAATTATTGCCTAGCTGTCAAAAGAGCCTCTTCAGCAAAGCGGGGATAATAACGGCGAGGGTTTGGTTTGGCAAGCCGCTCTGACAATTTTCCTAGTCACGTTTCGATTTCGCTCACTTACGGGCACGAATCAGCCCTTTCAACTCGTCCATAAACTCCGACACATCCTGAAACTCAAGATAGACCGACGCGAAACGCACATACGCCACCTTATCTAGCTCCTTCAGCTTGCGCATGATCATCTCGCCAATCTTGGAGGTCGCGCGCTCGCGTTCCGTCGAATTCTGGACGTAGGTTTCAATCGCGTCCACAATCGCTTCCAGCTTCGCCGTCGGCACGGGCCGTTTCTCGCAGGCGCGCAACAGTCCGGCCATCACTTTGTCACGACTGAACGGTTCACGCCGCTCGTCTTTTTTGACGACCATATACGGGATTTCGTCAATGCGTTCGTAGCTGGTGAAGCGCCGCTCGCACTTCAAGCATTCGCGGCGCCGGCGAATGACATCGCCCTCGCGCGATTCGCGCGAATCCACAACCTTATCTTCCAGGTGACCACAGAAGGGACATTTCATAACTTGTTATCTTGAATTACTGCTTGGGGGGTTGCAGTGGATGCTTGCGCTGTCATTTCTTGCGCCAGCATCGCGCGCAATTGACTAATGCGGACGCCGTCACGCATTAGATAAAACAGGCCAACCAGCAGCGGGGAACCGAAGGCAATCAGGTGATAAACAATCGCGATTGCCGCCGCCAGATTGTGTTCCAGTCCTAAAAATTCAAATCCTTTTGCTGCGGTGGCATGAAATGCGCCTGCCGCGCCGCCTGGCGTTGGCACTAACGAACCAATCAGACCAAAGCCCAAGACAAAGATCACTTGCGAAAGCGCGAAGTGTTGTCCGAAGGCATACAGCACCAACCAAGTGCCTGAGGTTACCAGCGTCCAGACGCAGCCGGTATAAAACAGGCTCAGTGCCAGCGCGCGCAAACTGACCAACACAGAAAGGCCGTCAGCAAGATGCTTAACGAGATTCAGCACAGGTTGGAACCAGCGATAGGTCAAATGCGCTTCCAGCCAGCCAATAATTTGTGGGGCTTTTAAGCGTAATAACGCCAGGGTCGCGATGCCCAAGACCAGCCCAATCAACAGGAACAACCCAATGCCGCGAATCGCCGCCAGTTGACGCACGCGCTCGCTGTCCGGGGTCGGCAAGGTGAAAAAAAGCAGATTGAAAGCAAAAAGTGAGACGACTGCCGCCGTGTCATAAATGCGCTCGATCAGGATCGTGGCCAGCGTTGCGCTCGGCTTCAGATTCTCGCGCATACTCAGCACCAAGGGGCGAATAATTTCGCTGGCGCGTCCGACGACGAAAAGGCTGCCGAAGCCAATCGCGGTTGCGGCCATCGCGTTATCTAATTTGATCGGTGCAATGGGAGCCAACAGCACCTGCCAGCGCAAACTGCGCGCCAGCATGGTCAGATTGATAACGATGAATCCTAACGCCAAGGGCCAAAGTTTGACGCCACTCAAATACTTTCCGACCAACGCCCATTCTGAACTCTTCAGAAACCAGTAAGTAAGACCCGCTGCCAGCAGGATCACGACGAACGCGCGTAACTTCTTAGCCACTTTCCCCCTTGCTAAAGCACCTTGCCACAAGATGTTGTATCTGCCCCGCACACTACGACAAAATCCGCGATGGCGCAAGATTCGTTGCCGCGCCAGCGGTGCCCAACAAAAAGGGCAAGCCCTGGCTTGCCCTTTTGCGGTCAGTTTGTTTGCAACCTGAGTTAGCCAAAGATGTCTTTGACTTTACTGCTGAAACTCTTGCTTTGCTCTTTCTGCTTTTCTTCAAGCTGCGCGAACTGCTCCAGCAGGCGGCGCTGCTCACGCGAGAGCCGCGTCGGCGTCACAATGCTGGTGACGACAAACAGGTCGCCGCGTCCAGGCCCTTGCAGCGAGACAATCCCCTTGCCTTTGATGCGGAAGATCGAGCCGGTTTGCGTGCCTTCGGGAATCGAGAGGGCCTCTTCGCCATCCAGTGTCGGCACCGTGATTTCCGCCCCCAGCGCGGCTTGGGCAAAGGTGATCGGCACGTTGACGTAAAGATTGTTGCCCTGGCGCTCAAAGATTTCGTGCTCTTTGACGTTGACGACGACGTAAAGATCGCCGTGCCCGCCGCCATTCATACCCGCTTCGCCTTCGCCGGCAATGCGCAAACGCGCGCCGGTCTCGACGCCCGCCGGAATTTTGATCTCGATGACCTGCTCGCGATTGACGCGGCCCTGCCCGTGGCAGGTTTTACATTGATTGACGATGACGCGGCCCGTGCCACGGCATTGGTGACAGGTGCGGCTAACCGAGAAGAAACCCTGTTGGAAGCGCACCTGGCCGACACCTGCACAGACATTGCAAACCTGCGCGGACGTGCCGGGGGCGGCGCCGGTGCCTTTACACGGTTCGCAGCTTTCCAGGCGCGGGATATTGATCTGCGTTTTGTAGCCCGCCGCCGCCTGTTCGAGAGTGATTTCCAGATCGAAGCGCAGGTCGGAGCCGCGTTGCGATCCGCCGCGCCGTTGACTGCGTCCGCCAAACAGATCGCCAAAAATGTCGCCTAGAATGTCCTCGAAACCACCAAAATCGCCCGGCGGCCAACCGCCATCCGAGGCAGCAGAAGTACCCACGCCCGCATGGCCAAAGCGGTCATAACGCGAACGGCTTTCGGTATTGGAAAGCACGCCGTAGGCTTCGGCAGCTTCTTTGAATTTCTCTTCCGCTTCCTTGTTCCCCGGATTGCGGTCAGGGTGGTATTGCAACGCCAATTTGCGATAAGAGCTTTTGAGTTCCTGATCGTTGGCCGTGCGACCGACCCCCAACACCTCGTAATAATCCCGTTTACTCACCGAATCACCTCGCAATTAAGAAATGAAAGTTGTCATTCGTAGCTCAACTCTTGGCTTGTGGAAAACAAACGCAGTGACTGCCATCAAGCAAAAATAAGACGCGGATTATAGGCACCGCCCCATGACTTTACAAGATGGCACTCAAGTTTTGTTAGCAATGAGAGCTTAAAGGATGTTCAGGTGGTGGAAATTGTAGCAGGTCAAGCTGGTTGAATGGTCTAGAACAAACTTAGGCGGCAATGGAATGGTCTTCGGCCAAAGCTTGCTCCAGCAAACGTGCTACATAATTAACTACGCTAATCATCCGTGCGTACTCCATCCGTACCGGGCCTACCACGCCCAGACTTCCTTTCACCTGATCACCGAAACCGTAGTACGAAGTGATGACCGCACAACCGCGCAGACTGGGAAGGCTGTTTTCAGCGCCAATGCGGACGCTGACGGGTTGGGGAATGCTCGGTGCAACACACTCGTTGAGAATTTTGATGAGCCTGTTTTTCTCCTCAAACACTCTCAAAAGTTCGCGAATTTTCTCTTTGTCGGTAAAATCGGGCTTCGTGACCATATTGGCCGCCCCTTCGACAAAGATTTCCGGCGCCTCTGCTTCGGTTTCGCGCAAACCGCGCTCACAGAGCAGAATGGCTTTTTGTAAAAGACAGTCGTAAAGGTCTTTTTCTTCCGAAAGCCGCCGCAGCAATTCATTGCGAATCGCCAGCAGCGTCATGCCGCAAAAATTTTCGTTCAGATAGCGCGCCGTCGAATTCAAATCGTCCTGCGAAAAGTCCTCATCAATCCTTACGACACGATCTTGAACCAGCCCCGCGCGCGTTACGGTAATGACGAGAATCCGTTTTTCCGTAAGGCGGACGAAATCAATGTGCTTGATAATGTCCTGGGTGAGCGTCGGCAAGACCACGATTCCAACGCCATCTGAGAAGTAGGAGAGCAAATGCGAAGCGCGCGACATGAGATGATCCGCACTCACCCAACCTCCCCCGAATAAGCCATGGTGCATAGTTGCTTCATCGGTATCCGAAAGATGCGTTTCTTCCAGCATCTGATCCACAAAGAACCGGTACCCCTTGTCGCTCGGTACGCGGCCTGCTGAGGTATGCGGCTGTTCAAGGTAACCTGCTTCTTCCAGGTC
The DNA here is from genome assembly GCA_016196035.1 of Acidobacteriota bacterium. Classification (NCBI taxonomy): domain Bacteria; kingdom Pseudomonadati; phylum Acidobacteriota; species Acidobacteriota bacterium. The sequence continues at coordinate 4,615 of JACPYM010000031.1, forward strand.
GGCGACGGAGTTGCGCACGGTAGCAGGTGAAAGCCCTTGCCGAGTCAGCCTTGAAATTACGCGCGATCCCACCGGCTCGCCCGTGGCGACATGGGTTTTGATCAGTAGCGCTAATAGCTCGCGGCTACGCTCATCCAGCGTTTCTGTGCTTTTCAGCATCGTTGACTCAGCTTAAGTAGTAGGGATGTAATCCGTCGCGTTTCGCATCAGCTTCAGGGAGTGGTGAAGATCGCTAACGCCCTCTCTCGGTCTGTCTGATTTGCGGGCGCAAAGTATCACCGCAGCGGAAAGCGTGTCAAGCTGAGCTTTTCGCCTCGTGTTTGCATCGCCGCGCACCGCCGCCTGGCTTCCAAACCGCTTGAGCTGGAACAAGGCTTTTGATTTAACCGTAGTGATCACCGGTCTTTCGGCTAAAGTTTTTACTGACTACTAATTTTTTAATTGACAGCATGTAGGGGCCGGGCGTAGGCTTGCCACGAATTCTTTAGTAGTTCAATTCGCGGCTTACAAACTAGGCCAGCAAAAGGAGGTGACTCACTTTGGCGCGCAGAAAATCGCCGACTTTGACCGAGGTCGAGTTGGAATTGATGGACGTGCTCTGGGATCGCGGGCAAGCAACCGTGTCCGAAATCGTGGAGGCTTTGCCGGAAGAACGGCTGGCATACAGTTCGGTGCTCACGATGATGCGCATCCTCGAACAGAAGGGTTATGTCGAGCATGAGAAGGAAGGCCGGGCGTTCATCTATCGTCCATTGGTAGACCGGCAGCAGGCGCAGAAGAGCGTGATCGGGTATTTGCTCAAACGCTTCTTCAATAATTCGCCGGAATTGCTAGTGGTCAATTTGCTCGAACACGATGACGTAGGCCCGGATGAGGTCAAACGTCTCAAGCGGATGATTGAAAAATCATCCTAGCCAAACCATTCAACCATTCAACCAGAAGTTGTTCAAGCAGGGCCTCAACCTTAATTAGGTTTGACAGGAGGACTAAATGAATTCAGTGCTTGAAACCCTTGATCCGCTGGCGCGGCTGGCCGTGCAAGCTTTGCTGAATAGTTTGTGGCAAGGCTTGTTGATTGCAGCGCTGGTCTGGGTGTTGTTGCACGTACTGGGCCGCGTGAGTGCGACGACGCGCCATGCCTTGTGGCTGATCAGTCTCTTGACGATTAGTTTGCTGCCGTTGGCCGGAATGTTCTGGGCGTACCCGCGCGCGACCAACTTGCCAAAGCCGGAACCGGAGTCAGGCAGACTGACAGTGACGGCGACTGCCCCGATAGCCAGACCGCCGCAAGTGTTGCCTTTGTCTTCAACCGCAATGCCGTTTCGCAACTCGTCTGTGTCGTTGCCAGCGCAATTGCCCAAAGAATTTGCCGGTGAACCGTTGAGCTTCAGCGTGACGGCCAGTGCCCCCGTCACCGCCGCGCCTGCCTTGACGCCCGTTGCCGCAACGAAGCCGGGCGTCAGTGGCTGGATAGCCCGATTGAACCGGCGTTTCTCGAATTGGTTGGCAGACTGGTTCAACGGGCGCACGCCGTTGTGGTTGGCGGCCCTGTGGCTGATGGCGAGTGCGTTGCTGGGCGGGCGCATTGCGCGCAGTTATGTGTTTCTTTTCCGCTTGCGCCGCCGGTTGGAACCTGTGTCCGAGGCACTGGCGCAGCGTAAAGATTATTTGGCGGCGCGGTTTGGCATTGGGCGCGCGGTCGGTTTGTGCAGTGCCGCAAGCGTCAAGATGCCGCTGACGATTGGCTGGTTACGGCCCCTGATCGTGCTGCCGTCCGATTTGCCGGAGAGTTTATCGAGTGTCGAGTGCGACAGCGTGATCGCCCACGAATTGGCGCACATCAAGCGGTTGGATTACGTGACGAATTTTGCGCAACGGCTGATCCAGGCCGCGCTGTTCTTCCACCCGGCGGTCTGGTTCATCAATAAGCAGTTGGTGATCGAGCGCGAATTGGCCTGTGACGATTGGGCCGTCAAGCTCACCGGCGAACCGCGCCGTTACGCAAGTTGTTTGACGAAATTGGTCGAGTTGTTAAGCGAAAGCAAACCGCTGGCTGCGGCCACGGGAATTCTGTTTGGAAAACACATCATCTCAAGGAGGGTAGAAATGATTCTCAATCGTGACCGCAATGCGACGACTTCGGTGTCGAAGCCCGCGTTAGCCTACGCCATCGGACTGGCGTTCCTGTTCGTTTTTGCGTGTAGCGCGCTCTCGCCGGTGATCGCCGTGCCGCTGGGCCAGAAGCCCGCGAAGAAAGCGCCGGAGGTCAAACCGGCCAAACCCGCGCCTACCGCGCCGCGTGCCGAAGCCACAACGATTTTGCCCGGCGATATTTTGGATGAGCTGCCCGTGCCCGCACGGATCGAATTTGATGGCCCTGATGGAGCGGCTATCGTGATTCCCGCGTTGCCGCCCCTGCCCGCGTTCGCCGAATTGCCGGAGTGGGCTGTGGATGCGCCAGTTGCCTTGCAAGATGGCCCGCGCGTTGCACCAGCCGCGCCGCTTGCGCCGCTTCCTCCTGAAGCTCCGCTCGCGCCATTGGCCTGGGCCGATGCGTTGGGAACTACCATTCCTGCACAAGCCTATGCGCCTGCTACGCCAATGGCATTGGCTGGGACCATTCCCTGGGGACAAAACGCTACGGCACAGAGCAAGACGCCCGCGATTCCCGAAGCAGAATTGCTGAGCCTGCTCACCGACATCGTCAAAAAAGACAGCGACGAGAATGTGCGCCGCGAAGCCCTCCAAGGCATTTACCGCATGCACAACAGCGATGCCGCGATCAATTCGCTGATTTCGTTGTATGACAGCATCAGCGATGTCAAAACCAAGAGCGAAATTCTCAATTACCTGATGCGCCGCACCGGCGACAACAGCAAAGCCATCGCCAAGCTCGTCCAAATCGCCAAGAGTGAGAAGGACGAAAACCTGATGCGCGCCGCGCTGAATCAACTGGCTTATGTCAAAGGCGACGAAGGGGCGGATCATCTGATTGCGATTTACGACGGGATGCAAGACCCGAAACTGAAACAACGCGTGATTCGCGCGCTGGCTTACAACAAGAGCAAAAAGGCTGTGGACAAGCTGATGGCTATCGCCAAGAACGACAGCGATCCGACGGTGCGCACGGCGGCGATCCGCAGCCTTTACGAAATTGACAATCGCCTCTATCTCAATTTCGCCGAAGGCACGCGCCAGAGCCTGCTGACCGAGCCGAAAGTGCTCACTATTCCGCGCGTCAACCTCGAGCGGATGAATGAGCAAATGCTCGAATTGAAAGACCACATGCGCTTCGATTTCGAGGGCAAGAAGTTCGAGTTGAACAAAGAGCAACTCAATGACGCCATGAAAAGGGCGAACGAAGCAATGGAACGGGCGCGCGATTTGAACGGCAAGCTGCATTTTGAATTCGATGGGAAGGCCTTTGAATTGAACAAAGAGCAATTGCTGGAATTCCAAAACCGCGCGCGCGCAGCACAGGAACGCGCCACCGAACAAATGCGCGAGTTGCAAGAACGGTTGCGCGACGAATGGCGCGAGGGCGAACCCCGCGTTTACCGGGTGACGCCGGAAGCCCGGCCACCGCGCAAGGAAGAACGCGACCAGCAGCGCGAAGAGCGCAAGTCGAACCAGGAGCCAAAGCCTGCCAGTAAACCCGCCACAACGCCCAAACCGGCGAGTTACAACGCCGCGCGCATCTGACGAAACCTGGACGAAGAGGCGGCCACTGGGTACGCGCGGCTGCCCGCGTGCGGACTTGGCAGGCTGCCTCTTGCAAACCAGCGGTTCCGGCTTGACGGCCGGCACGCGGGCAGCGCTGCGTACCCTGGGAAACCGCTGAAATACAACACCGTACTCGCACTGGCCGCGACGCTTTTTGAGACCAAACAGGTGTCGCAGGTTCAGTAACTACCCTTGCTAATCCAGCCGCTGATAGACGCAGCTTGAACGCTGATCTGTGTTTGGTCGGCGTGTATCTGCGGCACAGTTTTGAAACGAGAAGGAGTCTTTATGTTGCGTCAACTCACATTCGTTGGCTTGTTGCTGATCTTGTTTGTCGGTCTGTCCACTGCTCAGACCACCGCCACGCGCACCTACACGCGCGCCGATTTCGTCAACGTGGATGGCAGCAGTTTGAATGACAAGCTCGACCGCGCCATTCAACAATTCAAAGCCGCACGGCAAGGCGATTCGTGCTGGGTCGCCTATCATCCGCCGGTGCGCGCCAATGCCAACTATGGCATGCAAAATTGGACATACAGCGACGGCGACGGCATCCGGTTGGAACGGCGCGATGATCCGGCGGGCGCGGCGGTCTTTCTGCTGGCTGACTTGAGCACGGGCAAGACCGTTTACACACGCGTCAAAACGCTCAACGTCAACGAGCCGTACCAGTTTGAAAACCGCCCGGTCTATTGGCTCGGCAATGTTGACGCCGGGCAAAGCCTGGCGCAGTTGGAAACCCTGCTGCGCGCCAATCAAGCCGACACCAGCGAAAAGAGCATTGTGCGCAGCATCGTCCGCGCCATCAGTTATCACGATCACCCGCGCGTCGTCGGCTTGCTCGAAGAGGTCGCGCAAAAAGAGCAGAGCTTTGAATTGCAGCGTTCGGCGATTGCCAGCCTGGGCAGCATCGGCAGCAAAGAGAGCCTGGACGCGCTCGACAAACTGTTTAACAACGCCAGCCCGGCGCTCAAAAAAGAAATCGTGCGCGCCTATCGTTACGCGGGCGACCGCGCGAATGAAAAACGCGTGCTCGACCGGCTGACCGCGCTCGCCAAATCGAATGAGACCGCCGACATTCGCGCCGAAGCCGTGCGCCGCATCGCCAGTTTTCGCGGCGATGCCGTGGCTGACCGCTTGTTTGAAATCTACGACGCGCTCGGCGATCAGCAACTCAAACGCGAGATCCTCCAGGCGGTTTCCATTGGCGACAGCGTCAACGAACGGGTCATCAAACGCCTGATTACGATTGCCAAAAGCGGCAGCGACGCCGAATTACAGCGCGCGGCGGTGCGGCGCTTGGGCGGCGAACGCGGCGACGATCAGCTCGACGCCTTGATCGAGATTTACGACAGCGTCGCGGTGGACGGCGTGCGCGAAGAAGTCATCAATCGCCTGGCACGCAGCAACAACCGCAAAGCCTCCGACAAGTTATTGAAGATCGCCAAAGACGAACCCAATCCGCGCTTGCGGCAGGCGGCGATTCGGCGCTTGTCGAGCCGCAGCAGTTAGAGAATACGGTACCGCGCGCGTCAGCAAGCGGGGCTGCGGGTTGTCAAGCCATTGATCGTTACCCGCTGTGCCGCTTGCTGACGCGCGTGGTACCGGGAAGATTATCGGCAGGAGAAGGACAATAGACTGAGGCTTGTTGGCGAGCGGATGACGCAAGGTCGTCCGCTCATTTTTTATGGCTAAGCGCGTGCTTTGGCAACTGGCCGTTGTCCCATTTCCTCAACTGACCGATCCCAAATTCGAACAGTTTTGTCCAGTTAAGTGCGGCGAGGCTCATCTATCAAGAGAGGCGAAAGAGAGAGTACGGAACAGACGGAAATAACTGAACAAACGGAGCAGCGGCCAGCCAGCCTGATTTCGCCTGTTCCGTAATCGCTCTCTCCAATGATCCGCCACCGAACCACCGAAAGCCTAGCTGTGCTCTGGTGGTTCTGGCACAATGCTTGACTTGCATAGCCTGGATTCCGGCCTGTCTGCGCAGGTTGCGGAACGCATCATCACAATCAGAGGACAAAGCAATGACGACATTCTGGCAAGACTTGCGCTATGCCGTGCGTATGTTGCGCGGCAACCCCGGCGTCACGTTGGCCGCCGTGCTTTCGCTGGCGTTGGGCATTGGTGCGGCGGCGGCAATCTTCAGCGTGGTGGATGCGCTGTTGTTGCGTCCGCTGCCTTACCCTGAAGCGGGGCGGCTGGTCGTGGTGCGCGAAGTCAATACGCGCGGCGGACAGATGTCGCTGGCCGAGCCGAATTACGAAGACCTGAGCGCGCGCAGCCAGAGCTTCAGCACGCTGGCCATGTCGGCAGGCAGCTTTCAGCTTGTCGTGACCGGTGGCAGCGAGCCTAGGCGCGCGCGCGTTTCGTATGCTTCGGGCAGCTTCTTTGAAGTCATGGGCGTGCAACCCCACGCGGGCCGCGTCTTTTTGCCGGAAGAAACAAAGTACGGCGGGCCGAAAGCGGCGCTGGTGAGTTACGAATTTTGGCAGCGGCAATTGGGCGCGCGCGCGGATTTGAGCGCGGCGCGGCTCAACGTGGATGGCGCGCTGTGCAACGTGGTGGGCGTGCTGCCGCCCGGCTTCGACTATCCGGCGGAAACCGAAGTCTGGGTGACGACCGGGATCGAACCGCCGAACACTTCGCGCACCGCGCATAACTGGCCGGTGGTCGGGCGGCTGCGCGCGGGTGTCACGCTACAGCAGGCGCGCGCCGAAGTCAGCGCCATCGGCCAACGGATACGGCAGGAAAATGGCGCGCAACTGGGCGCCGCGCCGGATTTCGCCATGACGGATTTCGCCTTGACGCCCTTGCAGGAACATCTGACGCGCAACGTGCGCGCAGGCTTGTGGTTGTTACTGGGCGCGGTCGGGTTGTTGTTGCTGGTGGCCTGCGCGAACGCCGCGAATTTACTGTTGGCGCAATTGACGGCGCGGCAGCGCGAATTCGCCGTGCGGGCGGCGTTGGGCGCGGGGCGTTGGCAAATCACACGGCAATTGGTCGTCGAGAATCTGGTGTTGACACTCGCGTCAGCAGGGCTAGGCGCGCTGCTCGCCAGCTTTGGCGTGGACGTGTTGTTGCAACTCGAACAGGGCAGCTTGCCGCGCCTGAATCCGGTGGGTGTGGATGGGCGCGTGTTGTTCTTCGCTGGCGCGCTGGCCGTGCTGATCGGCGTCGTGCTGGGTTGTTTACCGGCGCTGCGTTTTGGGCAACAGGATTTGCAGGCGGCGCTGAAAGAAGGCGGACGCGGACAATCCGCCGGCGCACTCAGTCAACGCTTGCGCGGCGCATTGGTGATCGCGCAACTGGCCCTGACGCTGGTGTTGCTGACGGGCGCGGGCTTGCTAGGGCGCAGCTTCATCAAGTTGTGGCAAACCGATCCGGGCTTCAAACCGGAGCGCGCCGTAGTCATGCGGCTCTCGCTGCCTTCGACCGTCACGCCGCAAGAGGATGAGCGCACGCGGCTGTTTTATGTGCAGTTGCTGGCGCGCGTGCAACAACTGACGGGTGTCGGCGCCGTGGGCGGCATCAATTCGCTGCCGCTGGCGGAACGTGGCGCGAACGGCACGTTCCTGCTTGACGGCGATCCGGCGCAACGCGGCACGGCGGATTATCGCGTGGCGAGCGGCGGCTTTTTCACGGCGCTGGGCGTGCCGCTGTTGCGCGGACGATTCTTTGACGAGCGCGACACCGTGAATGCGCCGCACGCCGCCCTCATCAATCAAGCGCTGGCCGCGCGCTACTGGCCCAACCGCGACCCGCTCGGCCAACGCATTCAATTCGGCAATATGGACGGCGACAAGCACATCCTGACGGTCGTTGGTGTGGTCGGCGATGTGCGCGACGCGCTGGATGCGCCGGTCGAGCCGACGGTCTATGCCTGTTCGGTGCAGCGCCCGCAATGGTGGCAGGTCTCGCGGTTGGCCGTCGTCGTGCGCTCGCCGCTCGAACCGGCGGCTTTGATTCCGGCCCTACGCGCGACGGTGCTGGGGCTGCGCGCCGATGTGCCGCTGAATTTCAGCACACTGCCCGAAGTCTTTTCCGCCTCGCTTGATCAGCGCCGCTTTAGCTTGGTGATCTTCGGCGCGTTCGCCCTCGTCGCGCTGTTGCTGGCGGCGCTGGGCGTTTACGGCGTGATGTCTTATGTCGTCACGCAACGCACGCACGAACTCGGCATCCGCCTGGCGCTGGGCGCGGGCGCGCGCGACGTGTTGCGGCTGGTGATCGGACAGGGGCTGCGGCTGGCGTTGGCGGGCATTGCGTTGGGACTGCTGGCCGCGCTGGCAGCCACGCGCTTGCTGGCAACGCTGGTGTACGGCGTGAGCACGACCGATCCGCTGACGTTTGCGGGCATCGCGGTGTTGTTGCTGACGGTGGCATTCCTGGCGTGCTGGTTGCCCGCGCGGCGGGCGGCGCGGGTTGATCCTTTGGTGGCGTTGCGGTGCGAATGAGTGGGCTGGAAGGCTAGAGAACGGGCAAGACCGGAGCCGACCAGCGTGGGGTCGTCATCTTTCACGCAGTTGTTTTTCCTCCTTCTTTTCGCGCTCCCAGGGTGGCGTCTTTTTACACTGCGAGCTTTGTGATTACCGGTCAGTCGTGTAGCCTTACGTCGGCAATCCGCCAAGCACACATCGTCAACTTCATCGGCATCTTCTTCAGGAGCATCAGGCAATGAAAAACAATTCTCTGCGCGCGTTACTGCTCGTTGGTTTGGTCTGCCTGGGGGCGTTCAGCATTTTGCCCGCAGGCCAGGCGCAACAAGAGTCCACCGACATCAAAGCGCGTTACACCAAGAGCGAACATCAAATCGTCATGCGCGACGGCGTCAAGCTGTTTACCTCGGTCTACGTGCCGCAAGACACGTCGCAAAAGTATCCAATCATGATGCAGCGCACGCCGTATAGCGTCGCGCCGTATGGGCCGACCGTCTATCGCACGCAACTCGGCCCCTCGCCGTTGTTTCAAAAAGAAGGCTTCATCTTTGTTTTTCAAGATGTGCGCGGGCGCAATATGTCCGAAGGCGACTTCATGTGGATGAAGCCGTTCAAGCCGAACAAGACCAGTGTTAAAGACACGGACGAAACGACCGATACCTACGACACGATTGACTGGCTGCTGAAAAATATCCCGAACAACAACGGCCGCGTGGGTATGTGGGGCATCTCGTACCCCGGCCATTACGCGGCGCAAGCCTTGATTGATCCGCATCCGGCGCTCAAGGCCGTCTCGCCCCAAGCGCCGATGGCGGACAATTGGCTGGGCGATGATATGCACCACAACGGCGCGTTATTTTTGCCGCACGCCTTCAATTTCATCATTGGCTTTGGCCGCCCCCGCACAGGGCCAAGCGTGCCGCAAGGTGGGCCGCGTTTTGATCACGGGACGAATGACGGCTACAAATTCTTTTTGGAAATGGGCGCGTTGCCCAACGCGCAAAAGTACATGAAGAACGAGATCAAGATTTGGGACGAATGGATGGAGCACGGCGATTATGATCAATACTGGCAGCCGCAAAACGTGCCGCAGCATTTGAAGAAGGTCACGCCCGCCGTCATGACCGTCGGCGGTTTGTTCGATGCCGAAGACGTGCAAGGGCCGCTCGCTATTTACCGCGCCATCGAAAAGAACAACCCACGAGCCTGGAACGTGCTGGTCGAAGGCCCCTGGTGCCACGGTTGCTGGGCGCGCCGCGATGGCACTGCGCTGGGCGGCGCGAATTTCGGTTCCAACACCTCGGCCTTTTATCAGGAGAACATCGAGTTCCCGTTTTTCATGCACTTCCTGAAAGACAAGGGCGAGATGAAGCTGCCCGAAGCGTATATGTTTGAGAGCGGCTCAAACACCTGGAAGACCTACGCCGAATGGCCGCCGAAAAACAGCGCGCCGAAGCAATTGTATTTGCACGCCAACGGCAAACTGGCTTTTACAGCGCCGAGCGACGGCGCAGCCTATGACGAATACGTGAGCGACCCGGCCAAGCCTGTGCCGTTTCAGAATCGCATCTCGACCGGGATGAATTACGAATACATGGTGGATGATCAACGCTTCGCCGCCACGCGGCCCGATGTGCTGGTGTACCAAACCGAGGTGCTGACCGAAGACGTGACGATCAGCGGCGAACTCTTTGCCGATCTATTCGCCTCGACTTCCGGCACTGATTCCGACTTTGTGGTGAAGCTGATTGATGTGTATCCCGACCGCGCCGCTGACACCAGCATGAACGGCTATCAAATGCTGGTGCGCGGCGAACCGATGCGCGCCAAATACCGCAACAGTTGGTCGAAACCCGAAGCGTTGAAACCGGGCGAAGTCACGCGCATCCCATTTGCCATGCCCGATGTGAATCACAACTTCCAGCAAGGCCACCGGATCATGCTGCACATTCAAAGCACCTGGTTCCCGCTGGTAGACCGCAATCCGCAGAAGTTTTTGAATATCTACCAAGCCAAAGACAGCGATTTTCAAAAGGCGACCCAACGCATTTACCACTCGGCGAAGTTCCCAACGAGTTTGAAAGTGAATGTCTTGAAGTAAGCCCTGGGTACGCACCGCTTCCAGCGTGCGGTCTTGACGTCAGACGCGATAATGCCGGAGGGGTTTCCTTCGGCATCCGTCCGTCCAATGCCAAGTTTGCACGCTGGAAGCGCTGCGTACCCAGGTTTGAGGAATCCATTTATGTCACTCCGCATCATCGCGTTCGGCGCACACCCGGACGATTGCGAATTGAAAGCCGCCGGTTCCGCCGCCAAATGGGCCGCTGCCGGGCACAAGGTCAAATTCGTCGCCACCACCAACGGCGACGTAGGCCATTTTGCTCAGGCAGGCGGGCCGTTGGCGTTGCGACGCACGGCAGAGGTCACGCGTTGCGCTGAATTGCTGGGCATCACGACGCAGGTGCTGGACATTCACGATGGCGAGTTGCTGCCGACATTAGAAAACCGCCGCACCATCGCGCGGCTCATCCGCGAATGGCAGGCCGACATCGTGCTGTGTCATCGGACGTGCGATTACCACCCCGATCATCGCTACACCGGCGTGCTGGTCGAAGACGCCGCCGTGTTGGTGGCTGCGCCGTTCTTTGTGACGGACGTGCCGCCCTGCCCGCGTAATCCGGTGATCCTGTATTACTCGGATGGCTTCAAGAAACCCTACCCGTTTGATCCGGCCATCATTGTCGGCATTGACGAGGTGATTGAGGTGAAACGCGCCTGCATCGAAGCCATGCCTTCGCAATTCGCCGATGCCGATTCCTGGCAAGGGCGTTACCTGCCCGGCGTGCCCCAAGGCAAAGATAACGACGAAGGGCGCAAGGCCTTCATCCGCGAATGGCTGATTGCACGCGATGCCGATGTCGCCCAGCGCTATCGTGCGTTACTGGTCGAGCGCTACGGCGAGGCGCAGGGCAACACGGTGCAATATGCCGAAGCGTTCGAGGTTTGCCAATACGGGCGGCAGCCGACGGCAGCTGAGTTGAATGAATTGTTTCCGCGCTAATGGAACATTTCTCCCACGAAGGCACACGCAGAGAGCACGAAGGAAGAAAGTTTTTTGCCTATTCTTCATGTCTACTTTGTGTGCCTTCGTGGGAGAATGCAGCCGGTTCATCTTTTACTGATACTGATTCGGAGAAAGAACACTATGCAATTACTCGAAGGCAAAACTGCCATTGTCACCGGCTCCGGTCGCGGCATCGGGCGCGCTGTGGCGGTGATGTTTGCACAACACGGCGCATCCGTCGTCGTCAACGATTTGGACGGCGAAGTCGCTGAACAAGCCGTCAGTGAAATCAAAGCAGCAGGCGGTAACGCGGTTGCTTGCGTCGGCAGCGTGACCGCGCCCGCATTCCCAGACAAGATCGTTAAGACCTGCGTCGAAGAGTTCGGCAAGCTCGACATCATCGTCAATAACGCTGGCTACACTTGGGACGCCGTGGTGCAAAACATCACCGACGAGATGTGGGACGCGATGATCGAAGTGCATCTGACCGCGCCCTTCAAAATCATCCGCGCCGCTGTGCCTTACATGCGCGAAGTCGCCAAGCAGGAAATCGCCGAGGGCCGGCGCGTCCATCGCAAGATCATCAACGTGTCTTCCACCTCCGGCGTCGCCGGCAATCCGGGCCAGGCGAATTATTCCGCCGGCAAGATGGGCATCGTCGGCGTGACCAAAACGCTGGCGAAGGAATGGGGCCGTTTCAACATCAACGTCAATGCGGTGGCCTACGGTTTTATCGAAACACGGCTAACGGCGGCGAAAGAGAATCAACCCACCGCGCACATCGGCGAGAACGAGATTCAACTCGGCATCCCCGAACAGATGCGGCAGATGGCGCAGAAATTCGTCCCACTCGGTCGCGGCGGCACGCCCGAAGAAGCCGCCGGGCCGGTGTTGTTTCTAGCGTCGCCCCTGTCTGATTATGTGACCGGGCATGTGTTGCTGGTCACGGGCGGGTCGTATGTGTAAGTTGATGCCGTGTCAGTAGCCTGACCGTGAGGCTTGTCATTACCCAAATCTTTTCAGTTGGGCGCTGAAGGCGCGACGGACATTAGCCAGTGGTGAAACCACCGGAACCGCGTCGTTATTGGGGTTGCGTCCCGGCAGGGACGCCGGACTCTGATTTATTCGTAAATCAGCTTCGGTCCCAGCGCCCCTTCAGGGCGCGAAAATGGTGGCATCTTTTCCGGTGGTTCCGCGCAGCGCTTCACCACCGGCTAATATCCACGGCCCTTTCAGGGCCAAAAGCCCGAATCGCTAAACGCGAAAGATTTGGGTAATGACAAGCCGTGAGGGAGGGCGGGCAATCACAAAGTGAGGTGTTATGTCAGCACAACCAAAACTCGAAGCGGAACAAGAGTGGATTCCCAAGCTCGAAGACTTAATCCCGGAGGATGATGAATCCGTGGACAATCTCTTTTCTGAAACCCAGCAACGGCTGTTGACTGAGCCGCTTTACAGTGCGTGGGTGCAGTCAGGCCAGGAACAGACCTTTTTGGCGGCGGCCAATGTCGGTGTGTATTACATGTTAGGCAGTCCGAGCATTGGGCCGGATGTATTGCTCAGCCTGGACGTGCAAGTGCCCGCCGGATTTTGGAGCCGGGAGCAGCGCTCTTATTACATTTGGGAGTATGGCAAAGCGCCCGATCTGGTGATTGAGATTATCTCGAAAACCGTGCGCGGCGAGGACACGACCAAGAAGGACATCTATGCGCGCATGCGCGTGGGCTATTACGTGATCTTCGATCCGAACGCCTATTTGATGCCGGAGGTGTTGACGGTTTATCGCTGGGACAACTTCCGCTATGAATCGCAAGCGACGGCTGATTTTCCTGCCCTCGGTCTCGGCTTGACGCTGTGGGAAGGCGCATACGAAGGCAAGCGCGACCGTTGGTTGCGTTGGGTGGATGCGGTGGGCAACTTGATTCCGACCGGCCAAGAGCGCGGCGACCGCGAGCAGGCGCGCGCCGAACAGGAACACACGCGTGCCGAACAGGAACGCACGCGTGCCGACCATGAACACGCGCGCGCAGAGCGCCTGGCGGAGATGTTGCGCCAATTGGGGCGAGACCCTGGAACTTTATAGCCGCCAAAAGGCCCGTTCTGACTATCACAAACCAACGCAGTAGCCACTTTGGAGAAAATGCAATGCGTCGAATTCACCCCGTCGTCTGTTTCGCCTTGTTGCTGGCCGCGTTGTGCTGCGGCCTCATCGCCGATCAACCTTCTCAGGCGCAATCCGCCGGTAACTATGACCAATCCTTTTTCAACGCGCTCAAGTGGCGCAACGTCGGCCCCAATCGCGGCGGGCGTTCATTGACGGTCGCGGGCAGCGCAAGCCGTCCGTTCGAATACTACTTTGGCGCGGTCGGCGGCGGGTTGTGGAAGACGAATGATGGCGGCACGACTTGGCGGCCCGTGACCGATGGGCAGTTGAAAAGTTCTTCGGTCGGCGCGGTCGCTGTTTCAGAATCGAACCCGGATGTCGTTTACATCGGCATGGGCGAGGTCGCGTTGCGCGGTAACATCATGCAAGGCGACGGCGTTTACAAATCCACTGACGCGGGCAAGACTTGGAAGCACAGCGGCCTGGGCGACACGCAGGCCGTCGCGCGCATTCGCATTCATCCGACCAATCCTGACATCGTGTATGTCGCGGCGCTGGGCCATCCTTACGGCCCGAACGACGAACGCGGCGTCTTCAAATCCACCGACGGCGGCAAGTCTTGGAAGAAAGTTTTGTTCAAGAGCAACAAGGCAGGCGTGGTGGATTTGAGCATGGATCCGACCAATCCGAACGTGCTCTTCGCGGCAATCTGGGATGTTTATCGCACGCCGTGGAGCCTGTCGAGCGGCGGCCCTGACAGCGGTTTGTTCAAATCCGCCGACGGCGGCGAGACGTGGGCGGAGATCACGCGCAACCCCGGGTTGCCAGCCGGCGGCCTCAATAAAATTTGGGGCAAGATCGGCGTCAGCGTTTCAGGTGCAGACGGGCAGCGCGTTTACGCCATCATCGAAGCCGAAGATGGCGGCGTGTTCGTCTCGGATGATGCGGGCGCGACGTGGAAGCGCAGCAGCGAAGACCGGCGCTTGCGGCAACGCGCGTTTTACTATTCGCGGCTGTACGCCGACCCGAAAGAGCGCGACACGGTATACGTGCTCAATACCAGCTTTTATAAATCCACCGACGGCGGCAAAACCTATAAGAGCATCAGTACGCCGCACGGCGATAACCACGATTTGTGGATTGCGCCGAATGACAACAAACGCTTGGCAAACAGCAATGACGGGGGCGCGAACGTTTCGGTCAATGGCGGCGAATCGTGGACGGGGCAGACGTTCCCGACCGCGCAGCTTTATCACGTCGCCACTACTAAAGAGTTGGTTTATCACGTCTGCGGCGCGCAGCAGGACAATTCGACCGTTTGTGTGTCGAGTGAAGGCGCCGGGCGTGGTGGTGGCGGCGGGCGCACGGCGGCGGTGATGTATGCGGTGGGCGGCGGCGAATCAGGTTACATCGCGCCGCATCCGGCGAATCCGAATCTGTTTTACGCGGGCAGCCAAGGCGCATTGCTGACGCGCTTTGACCGCTCGACCGGCCACACGCGCGACATCCAAGTCTATCCGCTGTTCTTTTCCGGCATGCCCGCGCGCGATTTGAAAGAGCGTTGGCAGTGGACGTTCCCGATTGTTTTCTCACCGCACGATGCCAACGTGCTTTACACCTCGTCGCAGCATTTGTGGAAGACGGCCAACGATGGTTTGAATTGGGAGCGCATCAGCCCCGACCTGACGCGCGGCGATCCGAAGACGCTGGGCGATTCGGGCGGGCCGATCACCAAGGATCAAAACGGGCCGGAAATTTACGGCACGATTTTCACGCTGGCTGAGTCGCCCATGCAGAAAGGCTTGCTGTGGACGGGTTCGGACGACGGGCTGATTCATCTGACGCGCGATGGCGGCAAGAACTGGGCGAAGATCACGCCGCCCGACTTGCCCGAATTCGCCCGCGTCAGCATTATCGAAGCTTCACCGCACCGCGCCGACACGGCGTATTTCGCGGCGAAGCGGTATCAACTGGATGACCGCGCGCCTTACCTCTATCGCACGCACGATTTCGGCAAGACCTGGACGAAGATTGTCACCGGCATCCCGGCCAATGATTACGTCCACGCCGTGCGCGAAGACCCCAAACGCGCCGGGCTGCTTTACGCGGGCACTGAACACGGCATTTACATCTCGTTCGATGACGGCGCGCACTGGCAATCGTTGGCGCTGAATCTGCCGGATACGCAAGTCAGCGACATCGTGGTCGAAGAGAATGATTTGGTGATCGCCACGCACGGGCGTTCGATGTACATCCTGGATGACATTGGCGTGTTGCGGCAGATGACGCCAGCGATTGCGGCGGCGGATGTGCAATTCTTTCAACCGCGCACCGTCTATCGCGGCGTGCATCAGGCGGCGCTTGATTACTATCTGAAAAAAGATGCCGATAAGGTGACGATTGAAATTCTGGATGCCAAAGGCGCGCTCGTGCGCAGCTTCATTGGCACGGCGGACGACGACAAGAAGCGGCCTGCCGCTGCTGCCGAGTCCACTGACGAAGAAGGCGGTGGCCCGCCGCGCGCCCGTCCGCCCGCACGAAAGGCGGGGACGAATCGTTTCACCTGGGATTTGCGCTACCCCGGCGCGTCGGTGTTTGAAGGCATGATTCTGTGGAGCGCGCGCGCCGAAAGCGGCCCGTTGGCCGTGCCCGGCAATTATCAAGTTCGCCTGACTGCCAACGGCCAAACGCAAACGCAGAGCTTCATCATCAAGCGCGACCCGCGCCTGACCAACGTCACCGATGACGATCTGGCCAAGCAATTCGAACTCGCCATGCAGGTGCGCGACAAAACCAGCGAGACGAATGACACGGTCGTGCTGATTCGCGATCTGAAAAAGCAGATCAAGGAACGCACCGATAAAGACACCACGCTGGCCGAGGCGGGCGCGGCGCTGGCGGCCAAGCTGAGCGCCGTCGAAGAAGGGCTTTACCAGGTGCGCAACCGCAGCAACCAGGACCCGCTGAACTTTCCGATCAAGCTCAACAATCAAATCGCCGCTTTGCGCCGCAGCATCGAAACCGGCGATGGCCGCCCGACCGCGCAATCGTATGTCGTGTTCAAAGAATTGTCTGACCAGTTGGCGGCGTTGCGCAGATTGTTAGACATTGTGTTGAAAGATGATTTGCCACAATTCAATCAACGGCTGGTGGGCAAGCAACTCGAAGCCGTCAAGATGAATAAAGAAGCAGGGAAGTGATAAGGCTGATGAATACGCAGTTATTGTTTCATCGCCCTGAAAGGGCTTTATCTAATAACCGGGGGCAATGCCTCCGGAACGGCGCGTATATTTCTGCGACCCTGAAGGGGTCGCAGACGGATTCAAATGCGGCCCTTTCAGGGCTGAGGACGCGCGCGTGCCGTCCCAGGGCGTTGCCTTCGGCTATTGAATCTGTCCCTTTCAGGGACAAGGTTGCGCCCCTTCATCGTCGCGTGCAGCTTTTTGGTTTGTGCCTGTGGCTAGCTTGTTCGTGCATGCCGACATTCGCCCAAGCCGACGCCGAAACCTGGCTGGCGCGTCATGGCGCCGAAGCCGCCAAATACGAACAAGTCTTCAAAAACCTGTCCGCCGAAGAGACCAAGCTGATGGAGGTCTTCGACGACAAGGGCAACCTGCGGCAGAAACGCACCGTCATCGCCGAGTTGCTGGTGTATCAATCGGCGCAAGATGAAAACCGCATCGCCGAATTCCGCAACGTGCGCAGCGTGGATGGCAAGCCGGTGGACGGCTTTGAAGAGCGCATGGTTGATCTGTTCGACTATCTCAGCAAGGTCAAGACGCTGCGCGGCGAGATGAGCAAGCTGCACGACGAGTGGCTGAAATACGACATCGGGCGGCGTTTCTGGGGCTACACGATCACCCAGGCGCGGCTGTTCAAAGCGCTGGGGCCGTCGGTGCGGGCGATTCCTTTCGGACGGCAAACTATCGGCGAGCGCGAGACTGTCGTGATCGTCTTCGAGCAATTGGCGGGCAACCACACTACCAACCGGGCGACCTGGGGTGCCGACCCGGACGATGTGGTGCAAGACATTTCCGGTTTGCGCAACCGCATCGGCGTCAAGACGCGCTATCGCGGCAAACTCTGGCTGGACAGGGAAACCGGGCAATTGTGGCGGCAGGAAACCGAATTGGTGGCCGACTATCAAACGCTGGCGCAACCCCAAGTAATGATCCGCTGGGAACAGAGTTATCAAGCGAGCGACTTCGGCATCCTGACACCGAAGCAATTTGTTTTTTCCTGGTTTGCCAACATGGTGGGGCGCGACACGGCGGCGGCGCGCTTAGAGTTGACCAGCCGCACGACGTATACCTACGGCAAATTCACGCGCTTCGATGTGAGCAGCGATGAGGGGCGCAAAGAGTTGTTGAACAAGAAGCCTTAGATCAAATTGCAGATCAGGGTAGGGGGAAAAGCGCCCTCCGGGACAGTACCGCGCGCGTGAGCAAGCGGAACTCAGGGTGTACCGTATGGCACCAGCGTTGCCGCACCGCTTGCTCACGCGCGCGGTACTGTCCCCGCCGCGCTGCCTGTGCATTCAATTGCAAACTGATCCAGTTTTCTTCCCACGAAGACACACAGCGGGGACACGAAGAGTTGCTGATTCAGCTTCGTGTCCCCTTTGTGTGTCTTCGTGCGAAGACTAGGCGTTTAACAGTCGTAGCGTCGCCAGCGCCATTGCTTTGCAGGCTTGGATCAAATGTTCAATCTCGCAGTATTCATCAGGCTGATGCGCCAGGTTGAGCAGGCCGGGGCCATAGGCGATGCATTGCTCTACGCCCGCCAGCCGCGCGAAATGCTTTTGATCGTAAGTGCCGGGGCTGGCAATCAATGGCGGCGTTTTGCCAAGGGCGGATTGGATGGCCGTCGCCATTGTCGCGACCAAGTGCGAATCCGGCGCGGTCATGGTTGGATGCACAATCATCAGGTCGTTCAATTCATAGCGCAAATCCGCATCGTGCCGTTGCAAGTCAGCCAGCACGGCGTGAATTTCAGTGCGCACTTCAGCCAAGTTTTCTTCCAGCAAAAAGCGGCGGTCGAAGATGGCGCGGCATAGATCGGCGACGCAGGGCGTTTGCGGCGTGTCGAGTGATTGTCCGCCGTGGATGGCGTTGACGTTTAACGTCGCGGCGCGTGCGCCCGGCGGTTCGACGGGCATGCGGGTTTGGCGCTGTACCAGCGCAGGTTTTAGCTCGCGTTCGAGTTGCGCGATAAACCGCGCCATCTGCTCAATCGCGCTGACGCCGAGAAAGGGCATGCTGCCGTGCGCGGTGCGTCCGTGCATGACGACTTCGAACCAGTACACGCCGCGATGGCCGAGGCAGATGCGGTCATAATCGAGCGGTTCGGTGATGATGACGTAATCCAGTGCTTCGCGCCGGAAGATGCCGTGTTGGGCCAGATAGGCCACACCCGCGAAGCCGCCGCTCTCTTCATCTACGGTGGCGCTCTGCTCGACCGCGCCGTGTAGGTTGATGCCCGCGCGGCGGATGGCTTCGACGGCGAAGATGGATGCCGCAATGCCAGCTTTTTGGTCAGTAACGCCGCGTCCGTAAATGCGTCCATCACGAATCACGGCGGCGAAAGGCTCAACCGTCCAGCCCGCGCCCGGCGGCACGACATCGAGATGGCCGTTGAAATGCAACGTGGGCCACGCCGCCAACCCGTTCAACCGCCCAATGACATTGACGCGCGGATGTTGCGGCGTGCATTCGGGCAACCCTTCCGCCGTGACGTACTGCGTTGCATAGCCGAACTCGCGCAGCTTGTTGCCGATCAACTGGGCGCAGTCGGCGTAGTTTGCGCCGGGCGGATTGACGGTCGGGATGCGGACGAGCTGTTGCAGGAAGACGATCAGTTCGTCGGCTAGGCCGTCAATGCGGGCGAGTACGGTTGTTTCGGTTGGGGTCAGCATAATCGCTTGGTTCGCGGCAGGCGCATTTTCCATTTGAGATTTGAGATTTGAGATTTGAGATTGTGGGTGGCCTTTGCTTCGGGCAGTCAGGTCAAGCAATGACAAATGAACAATGAACGATGACAAATGAACAATGACAAACCAAACTCCGCGCCCTCGCGTGAGTCCTTACAACGGCGGTGCGAAGCGTCCATCCGCCGCTGTCCATCCGCCATCCACAAATAAGACTGAGCCGGTGACGTAGCTGGCCGCGTCGGAACTCAAATACACAATCGCGCCCGCCATTTCATCCGGCCGCGCCCAGCGGTTAAAGACGCTTTTGGCGGCATACGCGCCGTACCAGTCGGGATTGTTTTTGATCGGCGCAGTGAGGGGTGTTTCGACGACGCCGGGGGCGATGGCATTGACGCGCACGCCGCGTGGCCCCAATTCGGCGGCGAGGGCGCGCACGAGTTGGACGATGCCCGCTTTGGTCGCGGCGTAAACGCCTTGGCCCGGCTCGACGACTTGCGAACGGATCGAAGAGATGGCGAGCAGGCTGCCGCTGCCTTGGGCGGCCATCAAACGGCCTGCTTCACGAAAGACGATGAGGGTGCCTTTCAAATTGACGTTGATGACGCGATCGAATTCATCGTCGGTGTATTCGAGCAGCGGTTTACGCACGTTGATGGCGGGCGTGGTTACCACTGCGTCGAGCTGCCCACGTTCAGCGAGCACGGTTGCAAACAGCGCGCGCACACTGACGGCATCAGTCACATTCACTGCCAGCGCCGTGCCTTGCGGCAGCGTTTGGACAGTGGTCTGGGCGGCCTCCAAACGGTTGTCGGCGCAATAGACAAACGCGCCTTGCGCGGCCAGGGCTTGTGCGCCGGCCTGGCCGATGCCGGAACCCGCGCCGATGACGACGGCAGTGCGGTTGTCCAGCCGAAAGAGGGTTTCAAAATTCATGTGTTGCGTCCTTATGGAAGAGAAATGGTTGGGGCGGACTTTAACATAAACAGATGCGTTTGAGCGGAGGACAAAGAAAAAGGGCGTGTCGCAATTGTTTGCGACACGCCCTTGGCAATTGAGTGATGCGGCCCGTTGTTACAGCGGGCGAATGAACACCCGCCCATCATCCGTGGCCGCAAACAGCTTCGTGGTTTGCCCGCTGTTGGCCAGCGACGTGATGCGGCTGAACGGGAGGCAATCGTTGAGCAACCCCCAGGTGTCGTTTTGCGCATTGAAGCGGAAGACGCCGCTATCGGTCGCCGCATAGAGATTGCTGCCCGCGAAGTGCAGATCGTTCACGGTCTGGTTATCCAACCCGATGTTGATCGAACTCCAGTTGGCGGCGCCCAACAACGTCGTGCGATAGACGCCGCTGCCGTTGAAACCCGCAAACAGTGTGTTGCCATCCGGGCTGACTTCGAGCGCCTGCACGCGGGTTGTCGGCAGGCCCGCACCGACCGCCGCCCAGGTGGGGCTGGCGCCGCCCAGATCGCTGACCAACAGCGTGTAAACGCCATTGGTTTCAGTGCCCGCATAAATGCGCGCATTGTTATCAGTGCCCGCCGCCGTTAAGGCGTAAATGCCCAGATCACCCAGGCCGCCATTGACTTGCGCCCAACTGGTGCCGTCATTGGTGGTGAAGAAAATACCGCCGCCCTGGGTACCCGCGAACACCGTGCCGTTACTGGCTACCGCCAATGAACGGACAAAGCTGTTGCTCAGCCCATTGTTGACCTGCGTCCAGTTGATGCCGTTATCGGTGGAGCGATAGACGCCACCGCCCGGTGTGCCCGCAAAGAGCGTCGTCGTGGTGCCCGCCGTCTTCACTACTAGCGCGCGAATTTCAGTGCTGGTCAGGCCCATCTGGTCTACGCGCGGCCAGGTTTCGCCATTGTTGGTCGAGAGGTAGAAGCCGCCGCCCGCCTGCCCGGCATACAGGTTCGTCCCGTTGTTGAGCAGGGTGATGACGGTGCCTTGTTTCGGCAAATTGGTGGGTTGCCAACGCGCGGGCGAACTGGGGATCGTCAACGAGAGATTGACGGTCTTGGTCATGGCCAGCGCATTGCAATTGCCGGTGGCGGTAAAGGTGACCGTGAAAGTGCGCGCTTCGTTGAACACACTCGGTGTCCAGTTAAACGTGCCCGCGGCGGCCGCTCCGCTGGTGTTGGTTTGCGTGAAGGTCGCGCCGGACGGCAAACCTTGCGCGGTTAGGGTAATGACGGAATTCGCGTTGGGATCGGTCGCCGTGACGTTGAAGGTCACCGGCTGGGCGACCGGATTGGTCGCGCAATCCTGCGGAATCGTCAGGTTGATCGTTTGATTCGCCGGCACGGTCAGCACCGGCGCTTGGCAAACGGAGGTGACGCCGATTTCCACCGTCGCGGCGGGGCTGTCCACCTTGCCGTCATTGACTTTGAAGGTGAACGAGTCGGTGCCGCTGAAATTGTTCGCTGGCGTATAGCTCAGATTCGGCGCGCTGCCCGACAGCGAGCCGTGTTGCGGCGTGGTGAGGACGGCGAACGAGATGGTGTCGTTGTCGGGATCGCTGCCCGTCAACGTCACGTTGACCTGCGTGTTTTGCAGCGTCGTGACGCGGCCCGTGCCGGTTTGCGGATTGGCGACCGGCGCGCGATTCACATCGGCGATGCTGATCGAAACCGTCTTGGTGTCGTTTTGCTGCGCCGGCGAACAGTTGTCGGTCACGTTGAAGCTGACGGTGTAACTGCCCGCTTGGTTGAACGCCGGTGTCCAGTTGAACGCCTGTTGAATCGTGCCGCTCGTGCTGGTGGCAACCGGGAAGGTTGCGCCCGCCGGCAGATTGGGCGAGGTCAAGGTCAGCGTTTCGCCCGTGTCCGGATCGGTCGCCGAGACATTGAACGTCAACGGTTGACCTTCGCTGCCGTTGACCGTGCCCAGCGGTACCGTCAAGACCGGCGGACGGCAGACGTTGGCGACGATGATGCGCACGACCTTGTTGGCCGTCACCCCGCGTGTGGCGGTGAAGGTGATGTCAAAGGTGCCCGCCTGCGAGAAGTCCGGCGTCCAGGTGAAGGTCTGACTGATCGAAGAGCCGTTGCTGGTTTGCGCGGGGAAGACCGCGCCCTGGGGCAAGCCCGCCGTCGCATTCAGCGTGAAGGGTTGTCCCTGTGTGCCGCCCGCCGCCGACACCGTGAAGCTCACTTGCTGATTCTCGGTGGCGTTGAGCTGGCTGGGCGCGTCAATCGTGATGTTCGTCGTTTGCGGACTGACAACGATGGTCACGGTATTGGTTGCGCTCAGCATGGGCAGTCCGTTGTCCCTGACCGCGAAGGTCACGGTGAAGCTACCCGCTTGCGCTTCGGTGGGCGTCCAGGTGAATTGACCTGTCGTCGCGTTGGTTTGCGTGAAGGTCGAACCGGCTGGTGTGTTGGTCGCGGTCAGCGTCAGCGTGTCATTCGCGTCAACGTCGGCGGCGGTGACCGTGAAGCTGACCGGTTGGCCGGTGATGACGCTTTGCGGGCCGGGCACGGTAATGGTCGGCGCATCGTTCACCGACGTGACGATGATGCCGATGACGGCCTCATTGCTGTTGGTCTTGCCATCGCTGGCGCGGAACCGGACTTCATCCGTGCCGAAGAAGTTCGGGTTGGGCGTGTAAATCAGATTCGGCGCCGTGCCGGAAAGCGTGCCATTGCTGGGTTGTTTGGTGATCGTGAAGGTGAGCGGGTCACCATCTACATCACTTGCCTGCAAGATGAGATTGCCCGGCGCGTCTTCGCTGATCGCAATGTTGGAGCCTTGCGCGACCGGCGCGTCGTTGACCGGCGTGACGGTCAGCGACACGGTGGCGATGTTGCTGTCGAGCCGCCCGTCATTGGCCTTGAAGGTGAACGCATCCGGGCCGTTGAAATTGGCGGTCGGATTATAGGTCACATTCGGCGGCGTGCCGGTCAGCGTGCCGTGTTGCGGCGCTTGCAGAATGCTGTAGGTCAGCGTCTGGTTTTCAGGATCGCTGGCCACCAGCGTGAGCGCCTTGGGCGTGTCTTCGTCGAGCGTGACCGTTTGCGAGGCCGCCAGCGGCGCGCGATTGGCCGCGACGGTGATCATCACCGGGCGCGTGATCACACGCGGCGGCGTGCTGTTGTCCGACGCCGCAAAGGTGATGGTGTAAGTCGCCGCTTCGCCGATGTTGGGCGTCCAGTTGAATTCGCCGGTTTGGGCGACAAAGGTGGCCCGTGGCGGCAAATTGGTTGCGCTCAGCGTGACCGTTTGTCCCGGACATTTCGGCGCACCCAGCACAGTGAAGCTGACGGGCAGCCCTTCGACCGCGTTCACGATGCCCGGCACGGTCAGCAGCGGATCGCACTCGCCGCTGACAATGATGATGACCTGACGGCTGACCGTGCGTTGCGGCTGGCCGTTGTCGGTCGCCGTGAAGGTCACGGTGAAGTTGGTCACCTGCGCAAAGTTCGGCGTGAAGGTGAGCGTGCCCGTCGCCGGATTGCCCGGCGCGGTGTTGAACGTTGCGCCCGCCGGCACGCCCGCCGCCGTCAGCGTCACGGTTTGACTGGCGTCCGGATCGGTCGCGCTGACGTTGAAGATCAGTTGCTGGCCGACGTTGACGGTCAACGGCGTCGCCGGGGCGTTCACCTGGGGATCGAGGTTGAAATCCACCACATTGATCGTCACCAGCTTGGTTGAAATCGCGTTGGCGTCGTTCCCATCCGCCGCCGTAAAGGTGATCGGATACGTGCCCGATTGCGTGAAGTTGGGCGTCCAGCGGAACTCGCGCGAAACACGCGGGCCGTTCTGAACCAGTTCGCCCAACACCGAGCCGGACGGCAGATTGCCTGTGTTGATGGTCAGGTTCTGATTGGGACAGCCTTGCAAGGCCGTGATGGTGAACACGACCTGCTGGCCTTCAGAGATGTTGTAGGTGTCCTGCGGCGTGCTCACCGTGGGTGGCACGCTGACGTTGTTGACCGTGATGGCCAGGGTGCGCGTTTCACTGCGCGCCGGATTGCCGTTGTCGGTCGCCGTGAAGCTGGGCAGATAGCCGCCCGCTTGCGTGCAACTGGGTGTCCAGGTGAATTGGCCGGTGCTCGCGGTGAAGTTCGAACCGGCAGGCAGATTGGCCGCCGACAGCGTCACGGTGTTGCCCTCAGGATCAACCGCCGTGACGGTGAAAGCGAGCGTCTGTCCTTCATTGACCGTGGGCGGCGCGGGCAGGATCAGCGACGGCGGACAATTGTCTTCGGTGACGGTGATCTGCACCGTCTTGGTGTCGCTGAGCGGAATCGGGCTGCCGCTATCCACCGCGACGAATGTCACCGTGTAACTGCCCGCCTGCCGGCAATTGGGCGTCCAGGTGAAGCGGCGCGTGGATTCGATAAAGCTCGCGCCTTCCGGGCGCGCGGGCGCGGTGATCGAAACCGTCTGGCCCGTATCCACATCGGTGGCCGAAACCTCAAAAGTCAGGTTCGTGTTCTTCTTGACCGTTTGCGGCCCCGGCACAATCAGCACCGGCGGGTCATTGACGGGGTTGACCGTGATGGCGACGACGGCGGTGTTGCTATCGGCCTTACCGTCATTGACCTTGAACGTGAAGTTGTCCGTGCCGTTGTAATTCGGATTAGGGGTGTAAATCAGATTCGGCGCAACTCCGCTGAGCGTGCCGTTCGACGGCTGCGTCAAAACATAGCGGATCGGATTGCCGTCCGGATCACCCGCTTGCAGGAAGATGACTTTCGTCGTGTCTTCATCCAGCGTCACGCTTTGCGATGTTGCTGACGGCGCGCGATTGGCGGGCGACGACAGCGAGGCAAAGAACAGATCGGGCGTCAGCGCCGTCACGCCGCCGAGTTTGATGACGCCGCCGCTGACCGTGCGCAAAACGCTGTCCGCGCGTCCATCGGGCCGCAGCAGACGCGCCTCGACCATCAAACTATCGTTGCTGGAATTCACCGGCACATAGCGAATGACAAACGCGCCATCGCCATCGGTATACCCCGCCTGGCCGCGCACCTGTACCATCGCGCCGATCACCGGCAGGCTCACCGTATCGCTGATGCGTTCGACCACGCGGCCCGTCACGCTGGTCATGTTTGAGGTGGAGAGGGCGACGAAATAAATGCCGCCTTCCGTAATGGCGCGGAAGCCCGTTTCAATGCGCGGGCCATTGACGGTCGCCGTGCCCGCTTCGATAAACGAACCGAGCGTCGGACTGTCGCTGCGCTGATCCAGCCGGTAGAGCGTCAGTTGCGTGCCGCCCGCCAGGTTGTCGGAATTCGGGAAGCTCAATTGCCCGCCCGGATTCAAGCGCGTGCCCAGCGGCGTCAATTGCACGATGCGCGAACTGTAGATGCTCGCAGGCAGCGGTTTCGGCGTGCGGCAATTCTGGATTTGCGAAAGCGTGATTTGATTGGTGAGCGCATCGTTGGGGAATTGCGCCGCCGCGCCCGCTTCCAAGGTGAAGATGACATCCCCCGCCGTGGCGTTTTGATCGCCGCCGCACGGGAAAACCGGCAGCGTGAGCGTGATGGCATTGCCCAGGCCGCTGCTGCGGCCATTGGGCGAAGTCAGCGAAATGGGCGCGGCCAGGCGGTTGTCCCGCTTCGTGTTGACCTCGACACGCTGGGAGATCGAACCGTGGGTTTCAAATCCGCGCACACCTTGGGGCGTGATGAGCAGCGTCGTGAAAAACGTATTCGGCGGCGTCGTCAGATTGATCGGCAGAATGAACGAGCCGTCTGGTTTGGTGGTGGTTTGTTCGTTGGTGACCAGCGCCTTGACGAGCACGCCGCCCAGGGGCTGCCGGTCGCTGGTTTCGACAATGCCGCTGACCGAAGTGCCGACCTGCAATTGATTGGTCGAAGTCGCCTCGCCGCTCGGCGTATTGACGGTGATCCGGCCCGTTTGAATGCCGAAGGGCAGTTGCACGGTCAACCGATCCGTCGCCGCCGAGATGACCTGCGCCTGCTGGCTGCCAATGCGCACGCGATTGTCCACCAGATTGCCTGCGAGGAAAGGCCCGCCCGTGATGACCACATTCTGACCGGCCAGGAAGGTTTGCTGGGTTGGTTCGCCCACCGTCGGCGGCGTGGTTAGCCGCAACCCGGCAATTTCGACTTCGGCTGTGTTGGAAAGCTTTTGCGTGCCGGTGGTCGGATCAATCACCGCGAGCGAGAAATTGACCAGCCCGCGTCCGGCCAGCCGCGTGCGCACGTCGCCGCGATTGATGGGGCCGATGTTGATTTGATCTACGCCGACCAGCGTGCCCTGCGCTTGGGCAAAAGTGACTGGCAGATTCGGCGCGCCTTCCAAACCGCCCAGCCGCACACTCACATCGTTGACGCTGGCGCGGCCCCGCACACCCGTGGCAAACATAATAATGAAGACCTGTTCGGCCTCCGTGCCCAAATCAATCGGTTCCGGCACAAAGCGGTTTTGATCGGGTTCAAAGCGGGCCAGGCGCTGCGTCGTCTGGGTTCCATTGGCCGCCACGCGCAGGATAATGGCCGCTGGCAAGCCCTTGCCTGAAGCATTGGCCGTGAAAATGCCAGGCGACACACGCGCAATTTGCAAGCGGCCCACCGAAGTGATGCCTTCGCCTGTGATGATCGTAATGGTCGCTTCGCCCTGGGTCGTGCCGGTCGGAATGACGAAGTTGACTTGGGTCGGCGCCACAAAGAAAAGCTGCGCGAACCGTTCGGTATTTTGGCTATCGCGTACACGCACGGTCGTGCCCGCCAACGAAGTCGGCAGCGGCACCGAGGTACCCGTTTCAACGCGCGTCGCCAAATTCGCGCCAAATGCCGCGACGACAGAATCCGCCGCCACTGCGCCCGCCTCGAACGTCGCCGCCGAGACGGCAACCAAGGGCTGTATCTGAAAAGCGGCTTTGGCGGATAGAGAAGCTGGCCCTGCGTTCGTGCCGGCTGCCAAATCTGGTTGTATCGCTTGAGTTAACGCTGGTTGCGTAGACAGGCTGATGGACGGTAAAAGCTTGCTGCGGTGCGCCCCTACCGAGGGCAGTACGCTTAAGCACAGCGCGCAAGCAAACAAACCAACCAGCAGCGCCGCACGGCGATTCACGAATAGAGCATTGAACAGTTGCACCAAAGAGAGGCCGCGATTGGGCAACGACATAAGGCACCTCCAGATAAACCGAAATCTATCTTCTGATCCAAGTCAGGTGATTCAGGTCAGGTCGTTGGGGGGAGGACTGTACGGGCAGCCTTCCACGTCAAACATACGCTGGACATAGGCTGGATAAACAGCTATGCCCAGTGTGCAAATAACAAGTCCGGATTACTGGGCTGGTGAAGCGCTTCGTGAATACCGGGAAAAGAAGCTATGGCTGGCCGCCGCACGCGGCTGCCGAGCACAGCGAATGAATGGAAAAATGCGATAGGGTGATAGCGAGCAGTTAAACATCGCGCGGCAACGGTGCGCCCTTCACCGACCTCAACCAAAAATACTCTGATAGGGAATTGCGAACAGACTTCAAAACGGGCGAATTCGGCTAATAGATTGAATTATTGCACCAGGGGTCTTGATTGGAATCACACAAAGCTAGTGGAGTTAGGGATCGTCATATGCCCTGGGAACGCTGGAAACCTCTCAGGCAGGGCGGCGTCAATCTAATGCTCTGTGCGCTTGGCAGTCAACAAAAATTTCTTTCCAGTGGTTTTACTGCAATAACTTAGCAGTGCGGAACGTTACGGGGCTTGTGGTTTTTGGGGTACTGCAACTGAAACGACGGGCCTTTGATACCATCCCCTTGGGTTGGGTTGCTTGAACGCTTTACAAAGCTGAGCCACTCCTCCAAAGGCGTCACAAACCGAACCTTGCTGCGGTGTGCGCGTTAATAAAAGACCCGCTACTTCCGTTGCGCCTTGACCGTCTCCCAAGCGATTGCTTGCAACAGACTTGCCTCAGCCATGTTCAAGCGTGCCAATTCGCCGGGCGGTCCTTCTTTCGCTTTGCCAGTGGTTTCAATCAAGGCGCCTGTCACCGCGTTTGGCAAACCCGCCGGCGTGCGGCCAGACAACGTCGCGTAAAACACACAGGCGGCTAGATACGTCCCCACTGCCGTTGGGTGGCTCTTGTCCGCAATATGCAGCGCCAGCTCTGGCCGTTTCTGCAACGCCGCTTCCCAGGCCAAGCCGACCGGCACGAGCAGCGCGTTCAACTCTTTAGCAATGGATGTGTAGGCCGCTGTTAACTGCGCCTGTGTTTCCGGCGCGTTCTGCCGCGCCCAGGTCAGATAGAAAACCGTTTGTGCCCCCGCCTTTTTGATCTCGGCGTCGAACAGCCGCGCATATTCGTGAAAGGTTTTCGGGTCGGCAATCTGCGGCTTGCCATCCACGATTGGAGCGTTGCCGAGCGTGCTTTGCTCTTGCAAGACGACATAATTCCAACCGCCTCGTTTAATCGCGGCGAGCGCCTGGCCCTCTTCCCATAAGCGTTTCAGCGTTGCTCCGCCCACCGTCACCATTTCCGCTTCCAGCGGTTGCGCAGGCTTGGCCGCTTGCGCCAAGCCCACCAGCATCTGTGGCAGGTTGTTGAAATAGGTGTAGCTATTGCCAATGAATAGCACGCGGCGGACAGGCACAGCCTTTTGCGCAGCCTGCTGCGTCGTGACGGGCACAAGCACGGCCAGCAGCGTGAAGGCCAACAAGTAAAGTTTGGAGAGCGGTTTTAAGTAGCGCATGTAATCAACCTTTCCGAATCGTTCGTAACGCCTTGTTCACAATATACGCCGTCTCTTTGGTCGGCGAAGTTTCAGCCCAATGAGTGCAAACATCTTCTACCCAACCAGGCTGCGATTTACTGGCGTCGTTCAGCCAATTCGCCACCGAATCGCGCACGTATTTGGCCGGATCGCTGTGCAGCGGTTCCAGGATCGGATAGCCAAGTTCAGGATTCTTCTTCAGCGCATCAATGTGTTTGCACCACACGCCGCGCGGGCGCGTCGCCTCGCTGGCAAAGCGGCGGATGTTTTCGTCCGCATCCGTCGCCCATGCGCTCAGCCCACGAATCGCCGCTGACAGTTCACGCGCCAGCGCATCGCGCACCGCCATCCAGGCGATTTCGCGCACGCCGAAATGCGCATCGGCGGCAAACGGGCGAATGGCGTCGAGCTTTTGCGCGAGCGGCAATTCCGCATCGCCGCCGACCACGTGACAGGCCCAACTGCGCACCACATCCGACGGATGAGCCGCCAGCCCGGCAAAGCTGGATTTACGTTTGGCTTGCGCTTTGACCACCGGAAGCAAGGCGCGGCCAATCACCGGAATGAGTTGCGCCGCGCTTGGCTTTTTGAGCCGCGCAATGGCCGCCAGTGTAGCGGGAATGGCCGCCTGCAAGCCAAGCTCCGGCAGTACTGCCTGCAACAACAGCCTTTGATCCAGCGCCAGCCACTCGACCAAATTGGCCGTCGCCAACTCGCCCCGGTTCAATTGCGCCAGGACGTCGGGCGGGATTTCGTTGATGCGGCGTGCGCCTTTGCGTTTCGGTGAATCGGTCATACTTTTTTGCCCGCCGCATTTTTCGTGTCTATGCCTTATGCGTCAAGCTCGCGCCAAGAATGCTCTATAGTCAAAACCATCAAGGCGCGCAGTGCCGGAACGGTACCGCGACAGTGATGGAGCGGCGGTCGTGTGCCACGATATTGTTCCGGTAGGTTTGCTGCCCAAGTTTCCGCTCCATCACTGTCGCGATACTGTTCTGCTGCGCGCTTCTGCCGGGGACTAAGCTTGGGCTTCGACACAAATCAGCGGCGTGCTTGCTTCTGCTTCCATAACTCGCGGGCAACTTTCTCGATCCCATCCGCTACATTGCGCCAAGCTGAATCTTTCTTCAGCCACAAATCCACTGGCTTGCCGTCTTTTGGCAACGCTTGCAGCTTGGCGAACAGCGCGTCACGCCAATTGACATCACGAATGATGATCGGAATCACGCGCGCCTCGCCTTTCTCATGCCGTTCCAGCGCGCGTTTCAATTCAACTTCAACGCAATAATCCGAAGCCATAAAGTCCACGCTTACCAGCAACAAGATTATTTTCGCTTGTTCCAGGTTAGCATCTATAACGTTGGCCCACTCCGCGCCAGGTTTGATCAAGCGGTCATGCCAAGCTGTGATCAGCCCTTGCTGTTGCATGATTTTCAAATACGGGTCCAGTTTTAGGCGGAACCGCTGCTCATCTTTGTGTGCGTAGCTGATAAACACGCGGATGGATTCCTCGCGCATTTCCGCCAAGGCTTCACGCCGGGATTCGCGGCGGCGCTTGCCTTCGAGGTCTACGCCATTGAGCAGTTGTTGCACATCTACCTCGATCACTTCATCACCAATGACTTCAGTAAAGTTGGCGACCCCTTTCTCCTCCAAGACTTGCAACTTCCTGTATGGCACTGAGAAGTCAGGATGGGAAGGCAAGGGAACCAGTTCGGTTGGTTTGAACTTCAGGTCGTTGTGGATGCGCTCAAAGTCCGAACGAATAATTCCCAGCAAGCGCCGCCGCGCTTCCGCCCTGCCTGTCACGTGAATGAAGACTTTCTTGTCCACCACATCGGCCTTGACCAGAGCGCGGCCTTCTTCAAAGCGCAGAATTACGCCGGTGCGCCAGCGGTGTTCGTCTTCGATCAAGCCGTGCGTGCGCACGATGAAGCGCGGCAGCAGGCCTTCGGGCAGCACCTCGTATTCGTAGCGGAAGTTCAGACATTTGGCCGGATCAAATTCGCTCGCCGCTTCCGGCTCCTGAATGTCGAGCAGTTCGGGGATCAGGTAATGCGTGTCACTGTCGGGGAAGGTGAAACACAGCTCGAACTTCTTCATCAAATCCATCACGAAGCCGTGCATGTTCACCGGGTATTCTTTGGCGGGCAGGATGCGTTGCAGATCGCGCAAGCGCAGTTCGCCTTTCTGCCCGGCCAGCAGCGCTGAATTGAGGATCGTGTAAATCCCTTCGGTCACCCACTGTGGTTTCAGCACGTGTGTATCGTACAAGCGTGCGTCCTCGCGGAAGTTGAGCATCACACCCAGATCGTGCAGGTAACGCCCCAGCAGGTTCTGCTCGGCTTCGGATTTCACCTTCCAGCGGCGGCAGGCTTTGCGGTATTCGTCAAAGCTGATGAAGCTCTTGCGCGTCCGGGGCAGCTTGTCTTTGACCTCGAACCATTCCGCCGGGAAGCCATCGCGCAAATGCGGCAGCGCGTTGATCTCTTCGCAAATGCGGCGCTGCAATTCGTCCAAGCCCAGCCGGTCGGCGCAATCGGTTTTGATAAAGCCTTTGATGAACGGATATTTGCCCTGCAACTGGCGCTGGTTCACGTCGAAGAGATGTTCGTGCTGTTTGTTGAGCACAACCAGCACGGGCGACGCGCCGCCGAAACTCTCAATCAGCTTCAACCAGTATTCGGCGTCCTGATCCTCTGTGCCCCCGCGCCCGCTCAACACCAGCAAGTACAGGCTGCGACGCGTCAGAAAGAACTGATGCGTCGCGTGCATAATCTCCTGCCCGCCAAAATCCCAGACGTTCAGATGCGCCTGGTCTGGGCAGTGCGGCAGCGGCACATCCCAGCGCGTAATCTTGATGCCATCGGTCTGTTGCTCTTTGCCGAAGGTGTTGTGAATGAGGCGATTGATCAGTGAGGTTTTCCCGACTTCGCCGCGTCCGACAAGGATAAGTTTGGATTCGAGCAGCGGACGTTTGGGACGGAAGTAGTAGTTGAGGATTTCTGCTGGGTTTGCAGGTGGCCCTTGGTGTAGGAAATGAACTGTCACCCACGTTGGCCCCAGAATCTCTCTTGGAATACCTATATCAGGATTTCCATGTAAGTAGAGTTCCGTCAACTTAGTGCACTCTCCCAGCGTGGCAGGAATTTCGTTTAGTTCATTGTCGCTGAGATAGAGAGTTCGAAGCTCCTGTAACTTGCCTAGTGATCCTGGAATTTTCCCAATTGGATTCCCACTCAATACAAGATGTTGAAGTTGCCGTAACTCGCCCAACCAAGTAGGTATTTCTCTCAATAGATTCACGCTCAAATCAAGTGCTTCAAGATGACGAAATCCGCGTAGTTCGTTGGGAACCTTTTGGAGATGGTTGCTATTGAGGTAGAGGCCTCTAAGGTGTCGTAATGATCCAAGCGCGGCAGGTACTTTTGTTAATTTGAGACCAGCCAAATTCAACTCAGTGGTTTTCTGCTTAACAGCCTCAGCAATCCGCCTTTCCGCTTCTGCCATCAGAGCGGACGTAGCTGTACTAGCGGAAGGTTTGGTCTGGCGGGTGGTCTTTTTCGGCATGGCTTCTGGCTTCCTCCTGTTGCGGTGGACGGTCTGGGCGTTTCCGCTGGATGTGTAGGCAACTGCTGGCCGGTATCAACGCTCAACGACAGGCCAGCCGAAAATATGAACCAGTTCACTGGCGACGTTGTAATACTGCACGCCGCGCTGGCTGACCAAGGCGACTTTGCCCATCCTCGTGCGTTTGGTTTTGAATTCGGCAAGTTTGAACAAGCGCCGCAGCAAGTGCTGTAACTCGGCAGTTTGGTCAGCCGTGAGTTTCACGCAAAGCATGCAGAAGGCCGTTTCGGCAGCGGCCCGCCGCCAGAAATCGCTGTGATTGATCGTGACAAACGTCGGGTGTTTGGCTTGGCGTAAGAGCGCGGGAATGGCTTCGTCTTTGATGATCGTGCCGGGCCGCAGAGCTTTGATGAGAACGACCGGGCCGCGATACCAGGTTGAGATGGCGGCTTCCAATCCCAGGCCCTGCAACTCTTCATCAAGGACGATCATGCTTGTGCGGCCAATTCCTTGCTTTGTTGGTCGAAGGCTTTGGCCGCCAATGCCAAAGCTTCTTTCACCGCTGCCACGGGAACTTGATAGCCTTCGGCGACTCGCTCCACCGTGCGCCCCGCAGCCAACAGCTTCAACGCATGTCGCACATCGATCCGCGTGTACTTGAAGGTCGGACGCCCGCCGCATACACCCGGCGCCATCACAATATGACGGCTGACCGCGTAGTATTCATACAGCTCGCCGCCCACCATTTCACGAATCAGTTTCTTTGCTTTCATAGCGCACGCATTCTACCGATGAATTTGATCTTTGACCACGACAGTGAACCTACACCACTTCACGCCAATAACTTCTGCACCACATTTCCATGCACATCCGTCAACCGATACTCACGCCCCTGAAACTTGAACGTCAGCTTGGTGTGTTCGATGCCCAACAGCCGCAAAATCGTCGCGTGCAAGTCGTGCACATCCACGGGGTCAACGACCGGGTTGTAGCCAATTTCATCCGTTTCCCCGACCGTGACGCCGCCCTTGATGCCGCCGCCGGCGAGCCACATGGCGAAGGCGCGCGGGTGGTGGTCGCGGCCCAGCAGTTTGGAGCCGCTGCGGCCTTCGTTCATCGGGGTGCGCCCGAATTCGCCGCCCCAGATGACGAGGGTTTCGTCGAGCAGGCCGCGTTGTTTGAGGTCGGTCAGCAGCGCGCCGATGGGTTTGTCTACTTCGCGGCAGAGGCGCGGGAGCTTGGAGACGATGTCGGTGCCGACGCTGTTGCCGTGCGTGTCCCAGCCCCAGTGATACAACTGCACGAAGCGCGTGCCGCGTTCGACCAGCCGCCGCGCCAGCAGGCAGTTGTTGGCGAACGAGGTCTCGCCGGGCCGTGTGCCGTAGGCTTCGTGAATGGCTGCGGGTTCCTTACTGATGTCGGTCAGTTCGGGCACGCTGGTTTGCATGCGGAAGGCGAGTTCATAGGCCGAGATGCGTGTGTTGATTTCGGGGTCTAGGGTTTCCTGCTGTTGCAGTTGATTCAAATCGCGCAACGCATCTAGCGTTTGCCGCCGCGTCGCGCTCGATACGCCGTCGGGATTGCTGACGTAAAGCACCGGCTCGCCTTTCGAGCGGAACTCTACGCCCTGATGTTGCGTCGGCAGGAAGCCGCTGCCCCAACAGGTCTTGCCGCCGTCGGGGTTGTTTTCGCCGCTGATGAGCACGACGAAGCCGGGCAGGTCGCGGTTCTCGCTGCCCAGACCGTATTGCAGCCACGCGCCCATGCTCGGACGGCCCGGAATCTGGTGGCCGGTGTTCATGAAAATCTGCGCGGGCGCGTGGTTGAATTGCGTCGTGTGCATGGTGCGGATGATCGCGATTTCATCCGCGTGGCTCGCCAGATGCGGCAACAGGTCAGAGATTTCCTGTCCAGACTTGCCGTAGCGTTTGAAATTGAATGGGGAACCGAGCAGCTTCGGCGTGCCTTGAATGAAGGCGAAGCGTTCGCCTTTGGTGAACTCTTCGGGGCAGGGCTGGCCGTCGTATTTGCGCAGCACCGGTTTGTTGTCGAACAAATCAATCGTCGAAGGCGCGCCCGCCATAAACAGGTAAATCACGCGCTTGGCTTTCGGTGCAAACTGCTGAATGCGCGTTTGCGCGAACAGCTTTTCATCCAGCAGCGACGACAGCGCCATTGCGCCGAGGCCGAAGCCAGTCTGTTTGAAAAAGTGGCGGCGCGTGCTGCGCCGCAAGGTTTCGAGCGTCTCATTCATAGCTTTTTCTCCGTTGCATCTCTAATGCGGTACAGGGAGCGGTAGCGGCCTGGCGCTTCCGACTCGCGCGCACGCGGAGGTGCCAAGTCGCTTGTATGTTCGACAAGCTGCCAGCTTGTCGAAGTTCCGGCTGTCAACCTAATGGACTAACGACCACGCTTCGACAAGCTGCCAGCTTGTCGAACAACCCGGTCGCTACCGCTCCCGTACCGCATGAATTCATCCGGCAACAGCGCAAACAGCAGCGTCGTGCGCAACGCGCCGTCCGCCGCAATGCGTTCGTTGCGCAGCGTCGCTTCCAACCGATAATCCGCGCGTTCGGCCACCCGGCGGCTGCGCACGTTGCGCGCGTCGCAGCAAATCTGGATACGATTGGCTTTCAATGTCTCGAAACCAACGCGCGTGAGGGCGCGCACCGCTTCGGTCACCAGCCCGCGTCCTTGCGCTGACGTGCGACACCAATAACCGATCTCGAATTTTGGCACCGCCCAATCGTGCACGAATAAATCTGTCGCCAGCACGAACGTGCCGGACTCTTTCAAAAAACCAAAGAGCGGAAAACCCGCGCCGGTTGCAAACGTTGCTGCGGCTTCCTGGCAAAATGCTTCCGTCTCCGCTTCACTTGGCAACACCCGCGCCCACGGCATCCATTGGTGCAATTCGGCGAACGACTCGCGGATGGCAGCGTTCACTGCGACACCGTCGCCGGCTTGCGGCGCGCGCAACAGCAAGCGTTCGGTTTCGATGGTTGCGGGGAAGACATTGGCGCTCATTGCTCTTACTTATGTCGCGTGAATGGCGCGTAGAACGCGCGAATCTCCGCCATATCCTTTTCGATGTCGCCCGTCGGCGTAAAGGTCGGCCCGAAGCCCGTCACCTTATTTTCGTAATCAAAAAAGCCCAACACAATTGGCACCTGCGCTTGCGCGGCGATGTAATAAAACCCGGTCTTCCAGTGCGTCACTTGCCGGCGTGTGCCTTCGGGCGGGATGCCCAGGATGAGCGCATCGTGACGGCGGAACTGCTCGACGCTTTGCGCAACCAGGTTGTGGTTGGCTGAACGTTCGACCGCGATGCCGCCCAGCCAGCGCGCGATGCCGCCCAGGGGCCAACGAAACAGCGTGTGCTTACCCAGCCAATACACTTTGAAGCGAAAGGCGAAAGCCACGCCCATTGCTAACAGGAAATCCCAATTCGACGTATGCGGTGCGGCGATGATGATGTACTTCGGGCATGCCGGCAGCGCTCCTTCCAAACGCCAGCCGCAGAGTTTGAACAAGCTGTGCGCACTGCGTTGCAACAGCTTGTTCAAAACGGGCGTGTCGAAGATGGTCGTGCGCATTACAGCGGGCGCACCCAGATGTTACGGAAGCGCGTCGGATTGCCGTGATCCTGCAATTTGATTGGGCCTTTGGGGCCATGCGGGATGTATAGCGGCGCGCGATCGTTATAGGTTTCGCCGTAAATTTGCACGTTGTTTTGCACCAGCACGCCGTTATGAAAAACGGTGACGCGCGCGGGCCGCGTGACGTTGCCGATTTCATCAAAGCGCGGCGAGGTGAAGATGATGTCGTAGGTCTGCCATTCGCCCGGTTTGCGCGAAGCGTTGACCAGCGGCGCGTGTTGTTTGTAAACCGCGCCCGCCTGGCCGTGGAAGTAGGTCGGGTTTTGGTACGAATCGAGCACCTGCACTTCGTAGCGGCCCATCAGGAAGATGCCGCTATTGCCACGGTTTTGGCCATCGCCTTTGACTTCGGCTGGCGTGGCCCATTCGATGTGCAATTGGTAATCGCCCCATTCGCCTTTGGTGACGATGTCGCCCGTGCGCGGCGCGACTTGCAGATAGCCGTCCTGCACCGCCCACTTCGCTGCGCCGCCGTCGCGCAGGCTTTTCCAGTTCGATAGGTCTTTGCCGTCGAAGATGATGATGGCGTCCGAGGGCGGATCGCCGGGTTTGGCGCCGGGCGTGACGACCGCGGGTTCTTTTTTGGGCGCTTCGTGCGGCGGCAAGAGCAGGCCCATCTCCAAGGCTTTTTTGCGTACTTCTTCGATTTGCTGCGGGGTGTATGGCGCGGGCTGTTGTTGGGCGCTGGCGCAGGCCGGAACCAACACGATCAGTGCGATGGCCGCAAAGGCCAGCCAGGGGCGCGTATTCAGTTTCTGCATGGTTGGTGTTCTCCTCGATTGGGTTGAGTGATCGAAAGTCACGAAAGACTGAAGCCAGGGAAGAGATTACGGAACAGACGGAAATAACGGAACAGACGGAAGAAACCAGTTAGGTCAATCAATCTTTTCTGTTTGTTCCGTAACCTCTTTCAACCTCCGCTTCCTCACTGCTTGGTTAGTGTTTCATCCAGATTGAGCAGCACATTCGCCACCAACGTCCAAGCGGCCATTTCCGCCGTGCTGCAATTGGATGCGGGTTTGATCTGTTGTTTGACGACGCGCTCGGCCTCGGCGGCGTGCGCGTTGAAATAAGCGAGTTGTTGCTGATAGAGCGCCGTCAGTCGCTCAAGCTCAGCGGCCTTGGGCTGACGCGCGACGCACAGCCGCAAGCCGTAGGTTAGCCGCGTCCGCGCATCGCCGCCCGCTTCGTTCAGCATGCGCTGCGCCAAGGCGCGCGCCGCCTCGAACATTGCTTCGTCATTCAAGGCATTCAACGCCTGCAACGGCGTATTGGTGCGCGTGCGGCGCACGGTGCAAAATTCGCGGCTCACGCCGTCGAAATTCAACATCATCGGGTGCGGCGACGAACGGCGCACAAAGGTATACAACCCGCGCCGGTACCGGTCTGCGCCCTGACTCATCTGCCATTTCTCGCTGCTGTAGGGCGCTTTCCAAATACCTTCGGGTTGCAATGGCATCACCGACGGGCCGCCGATTTTGCGTGCGAGCAAGCCGCTAACAGCCAGCGCATTGTCGCGCACCAGTTCGGCTTCCAGGCGAAAGCGCGGCCCGCGCGCGAGCAGGCGGTTGTAAGGGTCTTTTTCGAGCAAGGCTGGCGTGGCGTTCGAGGCTTGCCGATACGCCGAAGAAGTCACGAGCGTGCGCACCAGCTTTTTCATGCTCCAGCCGAAACCGCCTTTCTCCATCGGTTTCATGAACTCGACCGCCAGCCAGTCCAGCAATTCGGGATGCGAGGGCGGCGCGGCTTGCGCACCGAAATCCTCGCTGGTCTCAATGATGCCGCGTCCGAAAATCTGCTCCCAGAACCGATTGACCGCGACGCGCGCCGTCAGCGGGTTGTTCTCGTTGACCAGCCACAACGCCAGACCCAGGCGATTGGCGGGCGCGTTGTCGGGCAGCGGCGGCAAGACGCTGGGCACGGCGGCGAAGACCTGTTCGCCCTTGTTCATAAAATTGCCGCGCTCACGAATGAACGTGGAAGGCCGTTCATAGCTTTTCTGTTCGCCCAGCACCAGCGCGGTCACGATGTTCAAAGCTTTCAATTCATCGCGCAGCTTTTCCAACCGGTCGCGCGTTGCTTCGAAAAGCGGCGCGCTGCTGCGGAAGCGGTCGGTCAGCGCTTCCTGCTGTTTGACGGTGCGCTCAGCGACGGGCCTTTCCAGCCAGCGGCGCTGCGCGGCGGATACATTCACAATGTGCGCCGGATTCGCCGCATCGGTTGCCGACAGGCGGAAGCGGCCAATGCTTTGACACAGCGAACCGCCTTGATGTTTGAGTTTGATGGTCAGCGTGATCGGGCCAGTCAGCGTCAAGGGTGTCGTGGGCATGAGCACGAGTTGGCGCGTCAAACGTTCGCCTTCGTCACTGGTCGCGTTGATGAACCAGCCGGCGGGGCGGTCGGTCGCGGCGGTGCTGCGACGATCCACAAAAAAGTCTTTGGCGTCGGGGCGAATGGCGGCATCGTCTACGCGGACGTCTTTGAAGGTCACTGGCTGACCGCCGTTGATGCGCACCTCCATCCCGGTCAGCAAAAAGTTGCCGTAAGGATCGCGGCCCGGCCCGCATTGCGGCAAGCTGCGGTCGGGCAAGGCTTCGACGCGCAGGCCCGTGAGTTTGGGCAATGCCGTTTTCGCTGTCAGCGTGTAATTGTCGTATTCGGCTTGCGCGCCGCTGACCAGCCAGGACTGGTCGGCTTGTTTGGTCAGTGTCGCGCCGCCGCTCGCTTTGGCGGCGGTGATTTCGAGCGGCGTCCAACGTTGCGGTTCGGCGGCCAGTTCGCGTTCCCATTCGGTTTGGGCGGCGCTGGCCGCGGCGCTGGGCGCTTTCATTTGCGCCTGCAATTGGTTGATCTCGGCAGTGATGGTTTGGCGTTTGGCGTCCTGTTCCGGCGTCGGCAAATCGAGCACCGGTTCGAGCACGTAGCGCGTGAAGGGATCGTTGTTGTCGCCCTGATGCGCAATCTCGTATTCGGCGTTCTCAAAAAAGGCGAAGAGCCGGTAGTAGTCCTTTTGCGTGAAGGGGTCGTATTTGTGGTTGTGGCATTGCGCGCAACCAATCGTCGTGCCCAGCCAGACGGTGCCGGTCGTATTCACGCGGTCAACGATGGTTTCCCAACGCGCCTCAAACGGATCAATCCCGCCTTCCTGATTGACCATCGTGTTGCGGTGGAAGCCGGTGGCAATGCGCTGTTCGATAGTGGCTTCTTTGGTCGCAGCGGGCGGCAGCATATCGCCCGCGATCTGCTCAAGCGTGAATTGGTCGAAGGGCTTGTCCTGATTGAGCGCGTTGATGACCCAATCGCGGTATTTCCACATCACGCGCAGGTTGTCTTTTTCATAGCCGTTCGAATCGGCATAGCGCGCCAGATCGAGCCACGGACGCGCCCAGCGTTCGCCGTATTGCGGCGACGCCAGCAAACGATCCACGACCTTTTCGTAAGCGTCCAGCGTCGTGTCCGCCAGAAAAGCATCCACCTCTTTCACGCTTGGTGGCAGGCCGGTCAAATCCAAATAGACGCGCCGCAAGAGCACCGCACTGTCGGCTTCCGGCAGCGGTTGCCAGCCTTCTTTTTCCAGGCGCGCCAGAATGAACGCATCCACCGCATTGCGCACCCAGGCTTGGTTTTTGACCGGCGGCAAGGCCGTTTGAACAGGTTTGATGTAGGCCCAATGCTTTGAAAGTTCTGAGTTCTGAGTTCTGAGTTCTGGGTTCTCTTCCGGCCAAGTCGCGCCTTCATCAATCCAGCGGCGGATGAGTTCGATCTGTGCGGCCTTGAGCGGTTCGCTGTTCAGCGGCATGCGCTGTTCGCCGCCCTCGCCTAGAATGCGCGCGAGCAGGCGCGCGGCTTTGGCATTGCCGGACGTCAGAATCGCGCCGGAGATGCCGCCTTTTAGCGCCGCCTGTTTCAAATCCAGCCGCAATTGCCCGGCGGCTTTCTTCGCGCCGTGGCATTGCACGCAGGCCGTCGCAAAGATCGGTTCAATGTCGCGTTTGAAATCAACTTTGGGTTGCTGGAAAAAAGCGGACGCCGCGTGCGGCCAGACAGTCAGGCCGCACGCCAGCAGGAAGGCGGCGCAAATGATGAACTTCGACACTCGGTTCATAGGTGCTGTCCGATGCTGGTTTGAAGTTGCTGTTATGAATGCTGGCGCAGCCAGCGGGGAATCAAAAGCGCGGGAAAGATAGCACAGACGTTTTGGGAAGAGTAGGCAGATGCAAGCCGAGGCGATCCGGCGCTTTTGGCGGGAATGAAGTTACAGGCAGTTTAGTCAAAGTAGCGCAACCCGCCGAGGTTGCGCTGTTTTATCAAGCGTGCCACCGCGCCAACTGCAACCAATTTTGGAGTTGATGAAGCCGCGCAACCTCGGCGGGTTGCGCTACTCTGGCGGCGAATTCTGCTCGGCTCAATGCTCGCGCACGATCTTGCCGTCCAGCATCTTGACGCGCCGGTCGGCCAGATGCAGAAAGCGTGTGTCGTGCGTGACCAGGCAAATTGTCGTGCCCGCCGCGTGCAGTTCTTTCAACAGCTTCATCACGGCCTCGCCGCTGGCCGAATCGAGATTGCCGGTGGGTTCGTCGGCGAGCAGGATGGCCGGTTTGCACACGATGGCGCGCGCGATGGCGACCAGTTGTTGATGGCCGCCCGAAAGCTGCCCCGGGCGCATGCGCGCGCGGTCGGCGATGCCGACACGTTCGAGCGCGCCCGTGACGCGCTCTTTGCGCTCGCTGCCTTTGACGTTCATGTAACTGAGCGGCTGTTCGATATTCTCAAACACAGACATATCGCCGATCAGGTTGAAGCTTTGAAAAACGAAGCCGATGTCCTGGTTACGCAGCCGTGCGCGGTCGGCCAGTTTCAGGCTTTGCACCGGCTGGCCGCGAAAGCAATAGACACCGCCCGAAGCTGAATCGAGCAATCCCATAATCGCGAGCAGTGTGGATTTGCCGCACCCGGAAGGGCCGTGGACGGCGACGAATTCGCCGGGCTGAATCGCCAAGTCAACGCCGGTCAACACGGGGGTTTCGACACTGCCGTTGCGAAACGCTTTGGTCAGGTCTTCCATCATCACAAAAGGCAAGCCTTCAACAGTCATAGTTTTGCTGTGCTCCTATCAAGTTCGGTTTTCATGGGCGGCAGTATGTGACGTTGCGACGGTCTACGTTTCAAACTACTAAATAGTTCGTACTTTGTTTTTTGAACTTGGCAATGGTTGACGGCAGCCGCAGCCATCGCGCACAATCCGCACGCTTTTTAACACCCCTGAACGTTGCTCATCCCTCACGGCTTTTCCTCAATGCATCCCCCGCAGACACCTTCATCTTTTTAGGGAGCGTTTCATGGCTATTGCTTTGGTCACCCGCGGCAAACGTTTGTTCATCTTGCCGGTACTGCTCGCCACGATGTTTGGGTTTCACTGGTTCATACGCGGAATCGCCCCGGCGGGGGCGCAAAATGATTTGCCCGCGATCATGTTTGTGACCCAGCCGCCCTTTGGCGCCGATTTCATCTCGGTCAACGCCGTCTTTGGCAATCATCTGCCACGCACCCAACTGGCGCCGCGCGGCGGCGATTTGTGGATTCGCTACAGCGATGGCGCGCTGCGCAATCTGACGCAGGAAGCGGGCTTGGGCACGAAGGCGGGCGAAGAGATCATCGTGCGCGAACCGAGCATGCATTGGTCGGGCGTAAAAGCGCTGGTCGCCATCGCTAGCGGCGGCACGACCAAAGACGACTATTCAGCGGTCTTTTATCAGCTTTACGAAGTCACGGGCTTCGGCAAAGGCGAAGCGGTCAAGTTTACGCGCCTGCCGCAACCGGCGGACAACAACAACGTCTCGCCGCTTTACGGTACCGACGACCGCATCATTTTCACCTCGGATCGCCCGCGCAATGGCGACAAGGCCAGCTATCCGCAACTCGACGAATACGAATCGCAGGCGACTAACACCGGCATTTGGTCAATGAACTCCGACGGTTCGGATGTGCGCTTGCTGGATCACGCGGTGTCGGGCGATTTCACGCCGAGCATCGCGGCGGATGGGCGGCTGGTCTTTACGCGCTGGGATCACCTGCAACGCGACCAGCAAAACGAGTACGACCCTGACGTATACAAGCCGTTCAATTTCACTTCGGAAAACAGCGACGAAAAGCTGAGCAGCGCGCCGGAGGTTTTTCCCGAACCGTTGCGCGTGCCGAGTGGCAGTTACAATCACCGCCACACGATCAACCAGTTTTTCCCCTGGCAGATGAATGAAGACGGCACCGAACTGGAAACGCTCAATCACATCGGACGGCACGAATTGCTGAGCTACTTCGATGCATCGCACGACGGCCTGCCGGAGTTCATCGCGGCTGAAACGCGCCGCACCTCCGCCAGTTTTTTGCAGATCAAAGAAGACCCGCTGCGCCCCGGCTATTTCATCGGCACGAACGCGCCCGAATTCGCCACGCACGCCGCCGGGCAGATCATCGCACTCAACGCGCCCAAAACGGCCAATGCCGAGCAGATGCAATTTGAATATCTGACCGACCCGGTGACGCGCTCCTACGTTGCCGACGCCCAACAGCCGCCGCTCAATCACGTGGGCCTCTTTCGCAACCCGACGCCGCTCTCGACCGGCACGTTGATCGCCGTGCATACGACTTCAACGTATGCCGATAAAACCGCCGGACAGCCGCTCAGTTCGCGCTACAACTTTCGGCTGGTGCGGATGACGCGGCCCGCGCAGGGCGGTGGCTATTGGTTACCGGGCGAACGCCTGCTGCCCAACGGCATCAACAAGACGATCACCTACTGGGACAATCAGACTTACACGCAACTCAATTTCAGCGGCCAACTCTGGGAACTCGACCCCGTCGAAATCCGCGTGCGCCCGCGTCCCGCCAAGTTGCAGACGCCCTTGCCTGAGATTGAAGCCAACATCCTGCAACAGGAACTCGGTGGACAGGCGGGCATTGACCAATTCAAAACCTTTCTGGAAGCGCGCAATCTGGCGCTGGTCGTCAGCCGCAACGTCACGCGCCGTGCCGACAAACAGCAGGATTACAACCTGCGCGTCGTGGGCGGCGTGCAAACCGCCGAAGCGAACGCGACGCCGGTGGACGTGCAGTACATTCAATTCCTGCAAGGCGATTTGGTGCGCGGCTACAACGGCTACACGCGCGGACGGCGGCCCATCGCGCAAATCCAGCACGACAGCCCGTTGCCGAATGTGCCCAACGCGCCGTTCGGCAGCGTGCAGGTTGCCAGCGACGGCAGCATCGCGGCTTTCGTTCCCGCACGGCGCGCATTGTCCTGGCAACTCACCAAACCCAATGGCGAAGGCGTCGTGCGCGAACGGTACTGGCTAACCTTCCAACCGGGCGAAATGCGTTCGTGCACGAATTGC
Source organism: Acidobacteriota bacterium (assembly GCA_016196035.1). NCBI lineage: Bacteria > Pseudomonadati > Acidobacteriota > Acidobacteriota bacterium. The sequence continues at coordinate 48,185 of JACPYM010000031.1, forward strand.
CACGGCTTGAATACGACTGACGTGGTGCTGCATCAGCCCGCGCCGACCAATCCGCCGCAAGCCTTGCGCGACCTGTTGCGCTGGTATCGCACTGCGTTCCCGACGCCGGTCAAACGCGCGGCGCATCTATCCGCCGCCAGTTACAGCGAAGCCTTGCTGGCCGCCGAATCCATCGTCGCGGCGTTCGGCGGCAATCTGGCGAATACGACCGCTTCGGCGACCGCCGCGTTGCCGACGACCTTGGGCGGTACCTCGGTCAAGGTGAAAGACAGCTTGGGCGTCGAGCGCGCCGCGCCGCTCTTTTTCGTCTCGCCCACGCAGGTCAATTACCAAATTCCGGCGGGCACAGCGCGGGGGTTGGCGACGATCACGATCACCAATGCCAGCGGCGAAACCAGCTTGAGCACGGCGCAAATCGGCACGACTGCGCCGGGCCTATTCACCGCCAACGCGACGGGCAAAGGCTTGGCTGCGGCGGTGGCGTTGCGTGTCAAAGCCGACGGCTCGCAGAGTTACGAAGCCATCGGCCAATTCGACGCGCAGCAAAACCGGTTCGTGCCGCGCCCGATTGATCTGGGCGCGGCCAGCGATCAGGTGTACTTGGTGATGTTCGGCAGCGGCTGGCGCGCGCGGGCAGCGCTGGACAATGTCGAAGTAAAAGTCGGTGGTGTGAATGCGCCGGTGAATTTTGCGGCAGCACAGGGCGGATTGATTGGTGTGGATCAACTGAATGCGCGCTTGCCGCGTGCGCTGCTTGGGCGTGGCGAAGTCGAAATCACTGTGTTGGTGGATGGAAAGGCGGCGAATGTGGTGCGCGTGAGTATCAAGTAGACCTGGGTACGCATCGCTTCCAGCGTGCAGTCTCGGCGTAAGACCGAGTAATGCCGGTAGGGTTTTCCTTCGGCATCATTCCGTCTGTTGCCGAGTCTGCACGCTGGAAGCGCTGCGTACCCAGGGTTATTGCCGAGGCGCTGCCGTCGTGCCATTGCCGCTGGCGGGCGCGTTCTTTTCCGTCGCCTTGGCCGTCGCGACCATCTTTTCGACATCGGCCAGTAGCTTCTTGGCGTCATACACGATGCCGTCCTTGATCGTGTATTTCACGCCGCCGACGCGCTCGACTTGGCCGGTCTGGTCATTCAGCTTGATCGCGCCCGTGCCATAGAGCACCTTCAAATTCGCCACCGGGCTTTCCGGCACCAGAATCAAATCGGCCAGCTTGCCAGGACGAATCACGCCAAATTCCATCGGACGGTTTTGCTGTTGCGACAGCAACTCAGCGCCGTTGAAGGTCGCCGCGCGGATGACTTCGAGCGGATGGAAACCAGCTTCCTGCAACAGCTCCAATTCGCGGATGTATTCAAAGCCGTAAGTTTTGTAGATGAAGCCGGAATCAGAACCCGTTGTGACGCGCCCGCCGCGATTTTTGTACTCATTCACAAACGTCATCCAGAGCCGATAGTTGTTCTTCCATTCGATTTCGTCCTGCGTCGTCCAGTTGAACCAGTAAGAACCGTGGGCCTCGCGGCTGGGCGTGTAAAAGCGCCAGAGCGAGGGCAGTGTGTAACGGTCGTGCCATTCGGCGCGCATGGCCCGCATCAGGTCGCGGCTGGCTTCGTAAATCGTAAAGGTCGGATCGAGCGTGAAGTTGAGTTTGATCAACTCATCCATGATCTCGTTCCACTTCTTGCTGCCCGGGGGCGCGGCCTGTTTCCACAAACGCCCCGCCTGGCCGAAGCGGTGCGATTCGTCGTTGTAGTTGTAATCGAGCGGGAAGTCCTGCACCTGACGATCTGCAAACAGCGATTCGGGCAGACCGTACCAATGCTCCATCGAACCCATGCCCATGCGCGCGGCCTGGATGACGTTGGTGCGCACGACGCCGGTTTGCGCCATGTGCGTGGTCGAACCCATCTGCTGTTTTTTGGCTTCGTCGAGCAGCGCGCTCAGGATTTCGGGGTCGAAGATTGCATCGCCGCCGATGATCTTGAATCCATCCGCGCCTTTCTGTTTGGCCCAGCGCACATATTCGCGGGCCTTTTCAGGCGTCAGGATTTGGCCGCCTTCCCAATTCATGCCGGGGCGCACATAGACGAAAATGCGCGGCGCGACGATTTTGTTTTGCGCGCTGCGTTCGCGTTCCTTGAGCGTCCAGTCAATGCCGTTGCCCGAACCCGGATCGCGGACGGTCGTGACGCCGTGCGCCAGCCAGAGTTTGTACACATATTCGGCGGGCGTGCCTTGGGCGACACCACCAATGTGCGCGTGGCAATCCACCAGTCCGGGCAGCAGGAACATGCCCGTGGCGTCAATCTCCTTTGTGCCTTTGGCGGGGCGACTGGCTTCGCGGATGGGGACTTTGGGGTAACCGACGCTGCGGATTTCGCGGATGCGGTTGTTTTCGATGACCACATCCATGGGGCCGAGCGGCGGCGCGCCCGTGCCGTCAATCAAGGTCGCGCCGCGAATGACCAGGCGGTCAAAGGGGCCTTCGCCTTCGTCAGCACGGCGGTCGGGGGCAGGGGTGATCGAACGTGTTGCTTGAGCGATTGCCAGCGTGGCGAAAAGCGCCATTACCAGCCACGCCAGTGTGCAAGAAAACAACAAAGAAGCACGGGTTCGCATAGGTCGTCTCCTGAGCATGAAGTTTGGAAGCGGATTTAGGAGGGCCAAGACTACTCTGGCAGAATGCCTGAGTAAAGATTGCCTTGAAGAGTGCAGGCCGATGCACCATATCGTTCAGACCTGCCTACCGAATCGGGCAAACCGCCTTGCGCAACTGTGCCGCTTGGTTTGGACGGATTGAAATAACTCAAGCGATACCGTGTGTTAGCCCGTCTGCCGGGATTCGCGATTCATCTGGCACATTCATTGCTCTAAGCCGTCACGAGAAAGAAAGGGCTGGCAGCAGCAGCATTGAAGTTGCGCGCGCCAAGTCTTGGAAAGTTTGCTAAGATCGCTGCGGCTTGATCGCGGCGCGCAACACTGAGAAGGAAACGCAAGCAGCGGACGTCCCCTTGCCCGCGATTCCCCGGCAACTCAATAACGGATTGCCGGGCTGTCATTTGAGGCTACGAAACGCAAGTGGGGCAGGGGAGGTAACTATGATGAATGTATGCAAAATTCTGGTCGGTTCGTTTTTGCTCAGCGCGCTGCTCACGGTGGCGAGCGTGGCCCAGCCGGTCAGGCTGGCGACGAACGAGTGGACGGTGCTGCAAAAAGACAAGCAGAAGGTGCCAGAGCGGCCCGTCGAACGCGACAAACCGAAAGACGACCGTGATAAGCCGCGCGATGAAAAAAAAGATGACAAAAAGAAAAAGCCGGATGAGCAACGCTAAGCCGGTTCGCTTGCGCCCAAAAAAGATTCAAAGCTACTTAAAACTTTTCTCTCTCCTTACCTATAACCCGCTGTTACCAACGTAGCAGCGGGTTCTTTTTTCTTTGCCAGCCAAGGGGCCTTGGCTGGCAATCTTGAAAAAAACCCTTGCTGTAAATAATGCGGGGCTGGCAAGGGCGCAAACGTTCAGAGTTCACGCTGTGGCGTGTTTGCGGGCCGCCATACACACGCTGTAGCGTGAACTCTGAACTTCTCTCATCGAATTTTTTACAGCAAGAAAAATCCTATTCATCCAGTCGAATTGTTTTCGGTTCTTCAAAAGAGGTCAGACCAATTGCTTGACTGCCGCGCGCGGCGCAGTTATACAGGCATCTCCGATCGAACTCTTTTTCACACACAGGCGAGCATGTAGAACTATGCGGATGAACATTCGGCAGTTGAAACTTTTCGTGCTGACGTTGAGCGCCGGTTTGGCGTTGGCGGGAACGTTGGTGCGCTTACGTCCGGTGGCCGCGCAAAGCAGCGATCCGGCTGAATTTTTCGAAAAACAAGTCCGGCCCGTGCTGATCGCCAATTGCGCCAAGTGCCATAACGCCAAAGCACAAGTGGCCAAACTTGATCTGACCTCGGCGGAAGGCTTCGCCAAGGGTGGCGAGAGCGGCCCGCTGATCAACCAAGAGCAGTTCGCAGAGAGCCGCTTGCTGAAAGTCATCGGCTATAACGAAGCGCTGAAAATGCCGCCTTCGGGCAGACTCAAAGACGCTGAGATCAATGCCATCGCTACTTGGGTGAAAATGGGCGCGCCCTGGCCCGCTGCCGGTGCCGTCGCCGCTGCGCCTGGCGAAACGAAAGCCGCGCCGAAGAGCACGCGCGAATTCACCGAAGAAGAAAAAGCCTATTGGGCCTTTCAGCCGTTAGCCAAAACCACGCTTCCCACGGTCAAAGATACGGCTTGGGTCAAAGCGCCGCTTGATGCTTTTGTGCTGGCGAAGCTGGAAGCCAAGAGTGTCAAGCCCGCGCCGCCTGCTGACAAACTGACGCTGTTGCGCCGCGCGACGTATGACCTGACCGGCTTGCCACCGACCGAAAAAGAGATGAGCGATTTCCTGGCTGACAACGCGCCCGATGCCTTTGCCAAAGTCGTTGAGCGTTTATTGGCGAGCCCGCGTTATGGCGAAAAGTGGGGACGCCATTGGCTGGACGTGGCGCGCTATGCCGATTCGACCGGCAATGACGAAGACCATCGCTATCCGCACGCCTGGAAGTACCGCGATTATGTGATCAAGGCCTTCAACGATGACATGCCCTACGATCAATTTACGCGCGAGCAGATCGCCGGTGATCTGCTGCCTGCTCCTGATGGTGGCGAAGTGAACCGGCGTGGCATCATCGCCACCGGCTTCCTGGCGCTGGGCGCGAAAGCCATTGCCCAGCAGGACAAAATGAAGATGCTGTATGACGTGTGGGATGAGCAGGTGGATGTCACGTCCAAAGCCTTCCTGGGCATGACGCTGGCCTGCGCGCGTTGCCACAACCACAAGTTCGATCCGATTCTGACCAAAGATTACTATGCGATGATCGGCATGTTCGCCAGCACGCGCAGCTTCACCAATCCCGATTCGCATGTTTCGGTCGTGCTCGAAAAACCGTTGGTGCCCAAGGCCGAATGGCAGCAATACCAGGCGGCGAAAAAGGCGCACGGCGAAAAAGAAAAACGCCTGCGGCTGGCGCTGGATGAGATCAACGATGCAGTGAAAGACGCGCTCGTCAAAGCGAACGGCGCACGCTTGGCCGATTACATGCTGGCGGCGCGGCAGGTTTATCAGGATGGCGAAAAGGTGGAAGCCGTGGTGTTGCGCACCAAACTCAACCTCGCTTTGCTGCAAAAGTGGGTCAGCTTCCTGAAGCCTGATCCGGCGAAAGTGCGCGGTTATTTGAATGAATGGAACGCTGCGTCTTTAGATAAACAGGCCGAAGTCGCCGAAGGCTATCAAACGCGCTTCCTGAAACAACTTGAAGAATGGAACGCGACGCTGGCGGCGTGGCGGCCCAAGTATCAGGCGGCGCTCGCCGACAATAAAACCCTACCCGACAAGCCCAAGTTTGAAGACGGCGATGACCGCTTTTTCAACGATGTTTATATTGACGCTGGCCCGTTCGGTGTTTCTGACAAAGACAAAAAGGTTTTCAACGCTGAGCAATGGACGGCGCTTGAGAAGCTGCACAAAGAGCAGGCAGAGTTAAAGAAGCTTGCGCCGCCCGAACCCGAACTGGCTTGCGCCGTAGAAGAAGACACGCCCGTCACGCAACCCGTGCTGATTCGCGGTGATTACAACAACAAGGGCGAAGAGGCCCCGCGCGCGTTCCCGGCAATCCTGGCGCGCTATGACACCAAGCCGCAATTCGCCGGCAGCGGGCGTTTGCAATTCGCCGACTGGCTGACGAGCGCGGACAATCCGGTGCCCAAACGCGTGCTGGTCAATCGCCTTTGGCAATGGCATTTTGGCGAAGGCATAGTGCGCACGCCCGACAATCTGGGCAAGATGGGCGAACGCCCCACGCACCCGGAATTGCTGGATTATCTGGCCGAACAGTTCGTCAAGCATGGTTATTCGATCAAGGCGATGCACCGCCTGCTGATGCTGTCGAGCACCTATCAAATGGCTTCGGAGAACCCTGCGGCGTTGGAAACCGATCCTGACAACCGCCTGCTCTCGCGCTTCAACCGCCGCCGTTTGAGTGTCGAAGAAATGCGCGATGGCTTGCTGGCGATTGACGGCACGCTTGATTTGACGATGGGCGGTTCATTGCAAAGCGGGCGCGGCACCGATGGCGAAACCAGTCAGGGCCGTTTGAGCATCAATCCTGATAAGCAGAAACGCCGCACGGTTTATTTGCCGCTGCGGCGCGCCAATCTGCCGACGCTGTTGAACCTTTTCGATTTTGGCGATGCCACGACGATGAACGGCAAACGGCAATTGACCAACGTCGCGACACAGGCCCTGTTCTGGCTTAACAGCGAATTCCTGACGGAGCGTTCGACCGATCTGGCAAAAGCGTTGCTGGCGGATGCGGCCGAAGATGACGCGGCGCGCCTGGCTGCGGTTTATCGGCGCATCCTGAATCGCCCGGCCAGTCAGGACGAATTGGCCGCCGGGTTGAAATACATCACGGGCTACCAGCAGAAATTCGCAGGCGCGCGCGCCGCGCAGAAAGCCTGGCAAAGTTATTGCCGTGTGCTGATGGCGTCGAATGATTTTTTGTACTTGGATTGAAGGCGTACCGCGCGCGTCAGCAGGCGGCGCTCGACTGATAGCCTAACCGCGCTGCTTGCGATGACTCCGCTTGCTGACGCGCGCGGTACCGTCTCAAAGACTGATGAAGAGTCTCAATAACTTTGCTGACTTAAATGAAATCCTGACGCGCTTGAGCAAGCTGCGTCCCGATAGTCCGCGCCAATGGGGCAAGATGACGCCGCACCAAATGCTGTGTCATCTGAGTGATTCCTATCTAATGGGCTTAGGCGAGCGGGACTCGACCTGGCGGGGCAATTGGTTCACCAAATACGTGATGAAATGGTTGGCGCTTTCGTTACCACTACAATGGCCGCACGGCATCAAAACGGTCCGCGAGGCTGATCAAGAACTGGATGGCACGCCGCCGGCGGAATTTGAGCAAGACCGCCAAAAGCTTGAACGATTGATCCGGCGCTTTGCCATGCCACCGCCTGCGTTCCAACCCGGACGGCACTCGATGTTCGGTGTGATGAGCGAAGCGGAGTGGCGGCGTTGGGGATACCTTCACGCCGATCATCATTTTCGTCAGTTTGGCGAATGAGCGGTTCCACAGGCGATTGCCGATGAAAAACAGCCCGCCCAAGCCAGTCGAACCCGTGAAAGGCGCGCCGGATGATCAGGACAGCGCCTGGAAGGAATTGTTGGACGCGTGTCTGCCCGACTTTTTGGCGTTCTTCTTCCCGGAAATCGCAGGCGCGGTGGATTGGACGCGACACTATGAACCGCTGGACAAGGAGTTGGCGCGACTCAAACCGGAGCTACGAGGCGGGAAGTTATATGCGGATAAGCTTTACAAAGTCTGGCTCAAGGATGGGCAGGTCAAATGGCTGCTGATTCATATCGAAGTGCAGGGCCGTGCGCTGCGTGGTTTTGCGCGGCGGGTCTTTGATTACCATTACCGTATCAGCGCCAAACATCCCGGCACCGAGGTCGTCAGTCTGGCCGTGATCACCGAGACAAAACGGCGTGTCGAAGCGCGCTATGCCGTCTCGAATTGGGGCTGCTCGTTGTCCTTTACGTTTCCGTGTGTGCAATTGGCCAATTACCATGCGCGCTGGGCGGAACTGGAAACCAGCCAGAATCCGTTTGCAGTTGCGGTCATGGCTCAGTTGAAAGCGTTGGCGACGCGCGGCGATAATCAGGGCCGCTTCGCGTGGAAGCGGCAATTGGTGCGGAGCTTGTATGCACGCGGCCACCAACGCCGCCAGATTGTGGCGCTGTTTAAGTTTATGGATTGGGCGATGCGCCTGCCGGCAGAGTTGGAAGCAGAAATCAAACAGGAAATCCATGCAATCGAGGAGGGTCGCAAGATGCCGTATGTCACTTGGATTGAACGAATGGGAAGACAGGAAGGTTTGCAGGAAGGTTTGCAACAGGGTTTGCAACAGGGCTTGCAACAGGGCTTGCTGATCTCTGTGATGTTGCAGCTTGAGCAACGCCACGGCGTGTTGAGCGCTGCCGCGCGCGCCAAACTGCAAAAACTTTCGGCAGAACAGTTACGCGCGCTGGTGATCGCGGTGCCCGACTTCAAAACCAAAGCTGCATTGCTGTCCTGGCTCAAGCAAAATCCACCCAGGCAGGTTGCCGCTACGCCCCGCAACGGTAAATCCACTAAGAAAGCAGGCAAGAAAGCAGGCCAATGAATAATTTGACGCTCAACGCGCTACAGCAAATTTATCGCCGTACTGAAAACCCCGTTTCGCGCCGCGCCTGGTTGCGCGCCGCTGGCTTAGGCTTCGGCTCAATCGGCCTAACGGCCATGCTGGCCGAAGAAGCGCAGCTTTTTGCCGCGACCAATCCGCAATCCGCAATCCGCAATCCGCAATCGGACAATCCGCTCGCCCCGCGTCAGCCGCATTTCGCACCGAAAGCCAAGCGCGTGATTTTCCTGTTCATGCATGGCGGCCCGTCTTCGATTGATTCGTTCGATCCCAAAGAACGGCTGATCCGCGACAACGGCAAACCGCTGCCGATCAAACGCCCGCTGGCCTTTGCCGATGGCAAGATGGGCCCGTTGATGAAACCGCTCTGGGATTTCAAACCGGGCGGCCAGAGCGGCATTCCCGTCAGTGACCTCTGGCCGCACGTGCGCGAGGTTGTAGATGATCTATGCATGATCCGCTCGATGGTTGGCGAGGGCGTAGACCACGGCGCAGCCCTGTTGCAAACCTTCACCGGCAGCTCGACCTTTGTGCGGCCCAGCATGGGGTCGTGGGTGGTGTACGGGCTGGGTACTGAAAATCAGAACCTGCCCGGCTTCATCACGATCAAACCGGCGCTTTCGCACGGTGGCGCAAAGAACTGGTCTTCGGCGTTCCTGCCCGGCGCGTTTCAGGGCACGGCGATTGGCAATTCGGGCTTAAAGGTCGAAGAGATTCAAAAAGAGCCGATTGAATATCTGTTGAGCAAACACCTGTCGGGCGATGAGCAGCGCTACGAATTGGACATGCTGCAAGCCATCAATCGCCGCCATCAGGCGCTGCACCAGCAAGACCCGCAACTCGAAACACGCATCCAAACCTTCGAGATGGCCTTCAAGATGCAGTCGCAAGCGCCCGAAGCCTTCGAGGTCAACAAAGAATCCGACGCGACCAAAAAGCTCTACGGTTTGGATGACCCCATGACCGCCGATTTCGGCTGGCAATGTTTGCTGGCGCGTCGTTTGGCCGAACGCGATGTGCGCTACATTCAATGCACGCACAGCTACAAATGGGATCAGCACAGCGATCTCTATAATCTGCACACCAAAAACTCGCGCGAAGTGGACAAGCCGATTGCCGGGCTGATCAAAGACCTCAAAGCACGCGGCCTCTTGAAAGACACACTCGTCATCTGGGCCGGTGAATTTGGCCGCACGCCGGTCAGCGAGAGCGGCGACGGGCGTGACCACAATCCTTACGGCTACACGATCTGGATGGCGGGCGGCGGCGTGAAACCGGGCTTTATTTACGGTGCGACCGACGACATTGGTTACCACGCGGTCGAAGATCGCATGCACATTCACGACTTCCACGCGACGGTGCTGCACCTGCTGGGTTTCGATCACGAACGGCTGACGTACCGGTACAGCGGACGCGATTTCAGATTGACCGATGTGGCGGGCGTGGTCGCACACAAGATCGTAGCCTGAGTTGGCGGCACATAAGTTCAGCAGTTACAGGACGGAATGGACGAGAGTTTTTCTCGTGCCCATTCCGTTCTTTTTCTTTCTTCACTACAATCACGCCCCCACACAAACAGGACAGCGCGGAGTGAGTTGACGATGACAGCGGCGCATACATTGACGCAATTACTCAAGGACTGGAATGCAGGCGATCAAGCCGCGCTCGCGCAGTTGGCTCCCTGCGTTGACAGCGAGTTGCGGCGCTTGGCGGGCGCATATATGCGGCAGCAACAGCCCGACCACATCTTGCAAACGACGGCGCTGGTTAATGAAGCGTGGGTGCATTTGATCGAATGGCGCGAAGTCTCCTGGCAAAACCGCGCGCATTTCTTTGGATTGGCCGCGCAAGTGATGCGCAACATCCTGGTGGACGAGGCGCGCCGCTGCCGGGCGCAAAAACACGGCGGCGCACACTTACGCGTTTCGCTCAGCGACGCGGCCAACGAAACCATTCGCAATGATCCCGATCTGGTGGCGCTCGATGATGCGCTCAACACCCTGGCGCGCTTCGACGAGCGTCGCAGCCGCATCGTCGAGTTGCGCTTTTTTGTCGGCCTCAGCGTCGCGGAAACCGCCGAAGTGTTGCAGGTCTCGCCGCGCACTGTCGCGCGCGAATGGCAGTTGGCGCAAGCCTGGCTTTATCAGGAACTCAGCAGCGCGTACCCAGAAGAGGGCTTGAACGATGAACAACCGTGAAATGACTGCCGGACGTTGGCGCCAGATCGAAGCCGTTTTTGACGCCGCGCTCGACTTACCCACACGCGAGCGCACCAACCTGTTGGCCGCGCAAGAAGCCACGTTGCGGCGCGAAGTCGAAGCCTTGCTGACTGCGCGCGCTCAGGCCGAGGGCTTTCTCTGTCAGCCCACCATGCAATTGCCCGCAGCCCTTGCCGTCAACGGCCACGGACAAGCCAATGAACATGTCGGCCCCTACCGGCTCATCCGTGAACTGGGGCGCGGCGGGATGGGTGTGGTCTGGCTGGCCGCGCGCGCCGACGGGCAGTTCGAGCAACAGGTCGCGCTCAAACTCGTCAATTCCGGCGCGGGCAACGTCGAGATCAAGCAGCGCTTCCACCACGAACGCCAGATTTTGGCCGGACTGAATCACCCCAACATCGCGCGCTTGACCGATGGCGGCGCGACTGAGGACGGGCGGCCCTTCTTCGTGATGGAATACGTCGCGGGCGCGCCGCTCGACGAGTATTGCCGCGCGCGCCAACTCGGCGTGCGTGAACGGCTGCAACTGTTTTTGCCGGTCTGTGCGGCGGTGCAATACGCGCATCAACATCTGGTCATTCACCGCGATCTCAAACCGGGCAACATTTTCGTCACCGATGACGGCGCGCCGAAGCTGTTGGATTTCGGTATCGCCAAACTCTTGCAACCCGACCTGACGCAAGCGCAGAACACGCTGTCGGGCGCGCAACCGATGACGCCTGCTTACGCCAGCCCCGAACAGGTGCGCGGCGAGAAGCTCACCACCGCCAGCGACGTTTACTCGCTCGGCGTCGTGCTTTACGAATTGCTGACCGGACGCAGCCCGTATCGTTTGCAAAGCACGACCTTCGGCGAATTGACGCGCGCCATTTGTGAGCAGGAGCCGCTCAAACCGAGCGAAGGGATGAAGGATGAGGGCGGAGGGATGAAGAATAAAACTCATCCCTCCGCCCTCATCCTTCATCCCTCTGTCCTGCGCGGCGATCTTGACAGCATCGTGCTGATGGCGCTGCGCAAAGAACCGGCGGCGCGTTACGGTTCGGTCGAACAACTGGCCGAAGACCTCCGGCGTTATCTCGCCGGGTTGCCGACGCTGGCGCGGCGCGGCACCTTTGGCTATCGCGCACTCAAATACGCGCGCCGCAATCGCGTGCCGCTCGCCGCCGCCGCGCTGGTCGTGCTCGCGTTGCTCGGCGGCCTTGGCGCGACGCTGCGGCAAGCGCGCATCGCCCTGGCCGCGCAAGCGCGCGCTGAACGCGAACAGGCCCGCGCCGATACGCAACGCCAACGCGCCGAGCACGCGCTGGACACGGCGGAAGAGCGCCGCCAGCAAGCCGAAGCTGCGCGCGGCGAGGCCGAGCAGCAACGCACTGAGGCCGAAGCGCAACGCGCACAGGCCAATGAACAGCGCGCCTTGGCCGACAGTCAGCGCGTGCGCGCCGAGACGCAAGAGTTGTCGAACCGCCGCCTGCTTTACACCTCGCGCATGGGCTTGGCGCAACAAGCCTGGGATGAAGCCAACGTCGGGCGGATGCACGATCTGCTCAACCCCTATCTGCCGCAGGCGGGCGCGCCGGAGTTTCGCGGCTTCGAGTGGTACTACCTGTGGAAGCTGAGTCATCAGGAAGAGCAAACGTTGCCGTTTCCGTCTCAAATGAACAACAACGATAGCGTGGCCTTTTCCGCCGATGGCAAACAACTGCTGACGGTCGTGCTGAAACGCGAGCGAGCGCCAGCGGCGGTGGTGACGGAAGTGTTGTTCCGCGAGGCGGCGACCGGGCAGGTGCGGCAGCAACTCAGTTTGCCTCCCGCCTCGATCACTGCACTGACGCGTGATCGAAACACGTTGGCACTAGCGCTCCACAATGGCAAAGAGATCAGCCTGGTGTCGCTGCCCGCTGGAAAAGAATTGAGCAAGCTCGCCGGATTGCAAAGCGGCCTCAGTTGCCTGGACTTCACCCCGGACGGCAAACAGATGGTCGCGGGGTTTTTCGATGGCTCGATTCGTCTGCTTGATGTGGCGACAGGGCGAGAAGTTTACCAAGTCAAACAGCATACGCAGCGCGTCTTTACTGTAGCGGTCGCGCCGGATGGGCAAAAGTTTGTCTCAGGCGGTGATGATCGAACCGTGCGGCTGTGGGCGCTGGCTGCGGGGAAAGAGTTATTCACCCTCGGCCAACGGCTGAACTTTCCGAATAATTCACTCTTTTCTCCCGATGGCCGGGTCGTGGTGGTATCGGGCAGCGGCTTGACGACCGCGTGGGAAGTCGCCAGCGGCAAGGAACTCGCGCGACTCAAGAACAAAGGCCGGCGCATGGTCTTCACGCCCGACAGCCGCACGCTGATCATCGGCGGCGAAGACGCGGAGCGGCAGTCGGAGATCACTTTTTTAGACACAGCCTCGTGGCAGGATATGGCCGTGCTGCGCGGGCACGGCAACTGGATTCTTTCATTGGCGCTGACTCCCGATGGTAAGCAGCTTGCTTCCGGCAGCAGTGATCGAACGGTCAAGCTCTGGGACTTGAACCGCGCACGCGAAGCCTCGTTCATTGATGACTACGCCAGAAAATGGGGCGGCTTCAAACAGGCTGTCCTGACGCCTGATGGGAAGAGATTGTTGATTGGGCAGGGAGATCAATCAGCAACTGTCTGGGAGGTCGCTACGCGGAAAGAAATCATGACGCTACGAGGGCACACACCACTGCCAGCTTACCGTGATTTCGGGTTTGCCATCGCGGTTTCAGCCGATGGTCAGTGGTATGCGACGGGCGGCAGCGTGGACGCCCAAGTAAAGATTTGGGAAGCGGCGACAGGAAAGGAACTCAAGAGCTTCAAAGCTGCTGGGCCGATTGAGTCGTTGAGCTTCTCGCCGGATGGCAGCACGCTGGCGGCAGGCTGTGTTAATCAGGTGCAACTGTGGGAAGTGAGCAGTGGCAAGGCGCTGGCAACGCTCTCCGGTCAGCGTGGCAGAATCAACGCACTCAGTTTTTCGCCGGACGGAAAGACTCTCTTCGGCGCCAGTGCGGACAGCACGGTCAGAGCCTGGGAAGTCTCGACCGGCCAACTGCGCAAGGAATATCGCTGTGGCGATTCAGCCATCCTGTCTTTTGCACTCGCGCGCGCTGGCCGCTTTTTCGTAACGGGAAGCACTGATGCGACAGCCCGCCTGTGGGAGGTGCAGACCGGACGAGAGGTGTTTGTGTTCAAGGGCCATTCGGCGCCCGTCTGCGCGGTGGCTTTTTCGCCGGACGGCCACAGATTGGCGACGGGTAGCCAGGACAAGACGGTCAGGCTTTGGGATGTGACGACCGGCGAAGAGTTGATCACCCTGAAAGGACACAGGGGCTGGCTCGCCAACAACGCCCTCGGTTTTTCGCCGGATGGCGGACTGCTGTTTACGGCTGATCACTCAAGGATGGTGAAATTTTGGCGCGCGGCGACGGAGCCGGAAGTGGTGGCGCGGCGGCGGTGATCTGGGAGCGTAGCGCATCCCTGCCTGCGGGTTTTGGCAAGTCGCGCTTTTCTCTTCAAAGCGCCGCTTCACAAGACCCGCAGGCAGGGATGCGCTACGCTCCCAGAGGGCAGCTCACTTAATCGCAAGCGTCCCGCTGTTGCTCGTTACGCCGCCGCGCGTGATCGTCAGCGTATACGTGCCCGTCGTGATGTTCGCGGGCAACTGCAGATTGAATTGATTGAGGCCCGCCAGTCCTGGCGTAGTACCGGCGTAAAGTGTCGGGACAATCACTCCGTTCAGTCGCGTTGTGACACTCGCGTTAACATTGCCGCTCACATCGGTTGCGTCGCTTCCCAAACCCGTGCCGAAAACCGCAATGATATTCGGCTCGCCGTTGGCCTGCTTCGCGTCGAAAGGGCCGAGAGTGAATCTGAGCGCGTCGAGCGCCGCCGCCGCGCCCGCGCCGGTCGCATTGGTTGTGAAGATGGCGGGCGCCGTGGCTCGCACCTCCAACACCCCAGACACGCTGACGCCCGCGCCGTTGGTGATAGTCACGGTCGTCGTGCCATTGGCCGTGCCAGCGGGGATTTGATAGTTGATCTGTCCCGCTGAAACGAAGAAGAGCGGCGCGGGGCGCTCAGTGCCGTTGGTGTCCCTGACTTTGACCGATGTGCCTGCCAGCGTCAGCGGCAAAGGCAGCGCAGTGGCTGCGGCAGTACTTGTCGCCAAAGCCGTGCCGAAGGCCGCGACGATGGTCTTATCGGCAATCGCGCTCGGGCTGAAGCTCGCGGCGGAAACCGTCGCGAAAGCCGAAGTATCGTCCGGCTGAAAGAAGACGCCACTGCCCTGCGAAGCCAACACGACGCTGTTGCCGCTGACGGCGATCCGGCTGACCAGGCCGAACAGCCCGTCGTTATTGGCCTGCCACGTCGCGCCGTTGTCTTTGGACGAATAACAACCAGCTCCCGTGCCCGCCACATAAAGCGTGCCGCCGCTGCGCGCGATGCTGTCATAAGCCGCATTGGTGAGCACGCGCGTCCACAGCCCGCCGCTGTCGGCGGAGCGGTACACGCCGTTGCCGCTGGTGAGAAAAAGCATGTCGCCAGCCACTTGCAAGCTGCGTGTAGTTTGCGTGGTCAGCCCCGTGTTGATCGCCGTGAAGCTATTGCCGCCATCCATCGAACGAAACGCGCCTGCGCCGTTGGTGGCAACAAAAACGGCATTGTCGCGGAAGGCCAGCGACCAGATGTAGGCAGTGCCCGGCAAGCCGCTGGTTACTGGCGCGAAGTTCTCGCCGTTGTCCGCTGAGAGCCACAACCCTTTCGAGTCGAAGCCGAGATAAAGCTTGCCGCCGTTCGCGGCCAGCACGGTTGGGAAAGAATTGAAGTCAGCGGGCGGCAACCCTTTGCCCGCCGGCGTCCACGTTTCGCCGAAATCGGTCGAACGATACAAGCCAAAGGGCTGGTTCGTTGCAGTGTAAAGCGTGTTCCCGACTGCGCTCACGGCGCTGACGAAGGCGAAATAAGGCAAGCCGTTTTTCAACTGCCGCCAAGTCGCGCCGCTATCCGCCGTCACCCACAGACCGCCGCCGAGGCTGCTGACAAACACGCGGTTACCGAGCACGGCCACGTCGCTGGATGAGTATGACGAACGCAGCCCTTTGTTTTTGAACTCGAGACTTGCGCCGTTGTCGTTCAGGCGAAGGACGCCGCCCGGCGTGCCTAGAAAGACGGTCGGGCCTTCGGCCAGCAGGTCGTAGATGATTTGCGAAAACGGCAGCCGCATTTTCTGCGTCCAGGTCGCGCCGTTGTCGGTCGAGACATAGAGTGTGGACTCAGCGTCCGGCGCAGCCGAAGCGAACAAGGCGGTATAGACCGTCGCCCCGCTGGCGAAAGGCGCATAGGTGAAGTTGCTACCGACGGGCGGCAGGCCGCTGGCTATCTGCCAGGTCTGGCCGCCATTCTCAGACGACAGCAAGCCCACCGTAGAGCCGAGGAAAACCTTGTTATTACTGGTCGCCAGCGCGAAGGGGATTCCGCCCAGCAAGGCTTGCGCCTCTACCTTCGTCCAGTTCAGGCCGTTGTCAGTGGAGCGGTAAAGTTCCGGCGTGGCGGCGGCGGCGTTGCGCAACAGCAGCGCGTTGTTGCTAAAGGCCAGCCCGCCCGCCAAGGTGACTGAAATCGCACTCGGCAAGCCGTTGGTCAGCCGCGTCCAACTGTCGCCGTTGTTGGTTGAGCCGAACAACTCGCCGTTGAAAGTGACGGCAAAGAGATTGGCGCCGTTGACCAGAAAGTCTTGAATCGAGCGCGGCGCGGGAAAGCCATTGTTGATCGCCGTCCACGTTTGCCCATTGTCATTCGAACGGTAAACACCGCCGCCCGTTCCGCCGAAATTCGTGCCCAGAAACAGCGTGGTGCTATTGGCAGCTAAGGCGCTGACGCCGCGCCCGATCAGCAAACCGTTGTTAGTCGTGCGCGCCCAGTTTTCGCCATTGTCGTCGGAAAACCACAGCCCGCCGAAGGTGCCCATAAACAAACGTTGTCCGCGCCGCAGTAAGGCAAAAGCATTGCCTGTCTCCGGCCCGGACGATTGCACCCACGTGGCATTCGGCGCGGCAGCATAGTTTTCGGCGGCTTCAGCCGCGGCTGTTTGGCTGGACACTGATGCGCTTTTAGCGAGTCGGTGCAACTGTTGATCCAGCCACCCCCAGGCAGGCGGTGGCGGCGGCGTGGGCGATTGCGCCTGACTGAAGGTGAGCGAAAAAGACAGCACGATCAATAACGCAATGGCGCTGCTCAAAGATTGCTGACGCATAAGTTTCTCCTTGTTTGTGGTGATCCGGCACGTCAAAGCGGCACACGTTGACCTTTTGCACAGTGCGCCCGCAGCCGCTTGCAGCTTAAACAAACGGATAACGACGCGGGCATTGGAGCGGCCAGGCGCGCCTCCAAATTTCCTTGGCGGTTATTCGACTCCTATCAAGTAAGACGAAATGCGCGTGCGGGAACTGCCAAATGCGCGCAAGTTTTTTGGCGCAGGCGCGGCCCTTGGCTGTTGGCTTGGCGGCGAACGATCACGCGTGTGACAAAGACCGATGGACTGCCAACCGCCAACCGCCAGCCGCTAACTATTTTTTGCCACCGGAAAAACTTCTCAACGTTTAATCACTCAGGCCCGTAGAGCTAAGCGAACAGGCAAGCAACCAAGTAAGCAGGTGGAGATGCAACCCATGCCCGGCGAGATCGCGGAATTTGTGCTGATGGCTGACAACTTGAATTTGCGCACGGCCAACGACGCCGCTACCGACGCGCACGCCCGTTGCATCGCGCGCGCCAAGGCAGGTGACCGCGTCGCCTTCGATCAACTGATGATGCAGCACGAGCGGCGCGTGGTGGCGCTGGCCTGGCGCTTGCTCGGCACACCCGAAGACGCCCGCGATGCGGCGCAGGAAGCGTTTTTGCGCCTGTTCAAACACCTGCACCAATACGACGCGGCGCAGGATTTCAACGGCTGGCTCTATCGCATCGTCGTCAACGTCTGCCGCGACTTGCAACGCAAACGGGGCCGCCACGGCCTTTCGTTCGAGGCGGAATTGGAAGCGGGCAATGTGCGCGAACCGCTCAGCAGCGACGATGCCGAAGCGGCTACGTTGTTGACGCAGGAACGCGCGATCATTCAACGCGCGCTGGCGACCTTGAGCGAGAAAGAGCGCCGCGCGTTGGTCTTGCGCGATCTGGAAGAGTTGCCGACCGAAGAGGTCGCGCGGATATTAGGTTCTTCGCCCACGACCGTGCGTTCGCAGATCAGCACGGCGCGCGTGAAGATCAGGGCGTTTCGTGCCAAGTTGTTAGAACGCGGGTTGAAGGCGAAAGGGAAGCATTAGTTGGAAAGTGAGGCCCCAATGGACTGCACACGAGTGGAAGAATTGTTAGCGTTATTCAGCGGCGACGACCTGGACGCGCGCCAAACCGAACAGGTGCGTGTGCATGTGGCCACATGCCCTGCGTGTCAGGCGCAAGCAGATGAATTGGCGGCCAGCCACGCCTGGTTGCGAGCCGTGCCGCCACCGCAATTCGATGAGGCGTTTTATGCCGGCTTGCGGCAAGCGGTGTTGTGCGCGTTACCGCCAGTTAAGGAGGAGGGAGGCCGCTTTGCCTGGCTGACCGGATTATGGCCGCAATGGCGCTGGCAGCCGGTTTGGGCAGCGGTGGCGGCGGCCTTGTTACTGGTTATTGGTTGGGCGGTTTATCGGAATGTCGTTGGCAAGTCGCAAGGCACGTCATCGGTCTATACCGTGGTGAGGCCCTCGCCCACGACTCCTGCTGTAGCGACGCCTTCGCCTGCGGCTCCTCCGCCTGACGTGCAGAAGGTCTCTGGCCTTCCGGGGCAAGGCTTACTTTCTTACCGGGGCTATGCCCCTGACCGGTCGGGGCGTAGCCCCAAAAATTCAAACGTCACAACACCGGGAGGTCGTAGACCTCCCGCACATCAGGCGGCAGAGCCGCAGGGGGGGGCACCGAGGGGCAACACGGTTGCGCAAAACATGAGTGTGACCAACTCCGCGCCAGTTCCAGAACCTGAAATGATGCGCATGGAAATTCAAACGGCGGATCCCAACATTCGCATCATCTGGCTGACGCCCAAAGCAACAGCCATGAACCCCACGGAACCGCAGACCAGATAGCAAAAAACAATGAAGGAGACGAACGTTATGAAAGCAAAAATGATCTCGTTGGTGTTGTTGCTGGCATTGACCGGCAGCGCCTTGGCGCAAGCCAACTCCGAGCCAAAGAAAGAGCAACCGCCGATGAGTTGCAATGTCAACGAGCAGATCGTCAAACTGCTGGAAGTCAAACACCGGCCAACCAACACACTGCGCGATGTCTTGCAGGGCTTGCTCAGCGGCACAGGCGGCAGCAACATCCGGGACAATGCGCAAACCAAGACGATCACCGTGCGCGATTGCCCGGCCAACATCACCGTGATCGAACAGGCGCTGGCAAAGCTTGACGTGCCGGAACAATCGCCCGCCAATATGGAATTCCAACTGCATTTGCTGGCGGCTTCGGCCAAACCGGTGGAGGCGACGGCCACAATGCCCAAAGCGCTTGAGCCGGTGGTGACGCAACTCAAGGCCACGCTCAAGTATGCGCACTATCGCTATGTTTATTCGGCGCTCAATCGCATCAGCAATGGCAGCCGCGTCGAATCGAGCGGCGTGACAGGGGAGCTTTTCCCTGCGCCGCCGGGCGTGTCGAATGCGCCGGGCAATCCGTCCTTCTATCAATATCAGCTTTCCAACGTGAAGTTTACGCAGGATGGGAACGGCAAAGATTCGGTGCAGATTGAGCAGTTCCGCTTCGGCATCAGCGTGCCGATTCAAATTGGCGAGCCTGGCAAGGTGCAATACCGCGACATTGGGTTGACGACGCCGCTCAGCATCCGCGAAGGCGAATTGGCGGTGGTCGGCACCGCGAACATCAGCGGTTCGGATGAAGCGATGATCGTGGTGGTGTCTGTCAAAAAGCTGAAATGAGCTAGCGTAAAAACAGTACGGGGAGCGTGAGCGACCTGAGCCTTGGCGAATGGCGGATTGAGAAAACCCAAGCACTCTAATTGCCAAGGCCCAGGTCGCTCACGCTCCCCGTACCGTTTTATTCGTCAGCGTTTGTCCGCCAGCAACGTTACCCGGCGCGGATCGTGCGCGGGCTTGTTATTAAATATCCGTTGCAACCAGCCTTGCTTTTTAGGCTCGATCAATCGTTTTAGTCGTGGCATCACCTTGCGCGCGGCGGCTTCGCCGGCGGCGATCATTTCGGCTGCTTTGGTCAGATCATCGGGGCGCACGTGCCGGATTTCGGGGCGAATGACCAGATCGGCGTCCTGATAAAGATAGCTGACCGAACTGCGACCCATAATCGCCAGCGCTTGCGACATCACGGTCAGCAGATGCGTCGGTTCGGGAATGGGCAGGTGCTGCGAATTGACATCCACGGCGATGACGATGTCCGCGCCCATGGTGCGCGCGACGGCGGCGGGAAGGTGGCCCACGAGGCCGCCATCCACCATCATCCGCCCGTTGACCATGACCGGCGTATAAAAGATCGGCAGCGCGCAACTCGCCCGAATCGCCAGCGGCAAACTGCCTTCGGTAAAGACGACCATCCGGCCCGTTTGCAGATCGCAGGCGACCGCGCCGAAAGGCATGCGCAGTTTTTCGAATTCGCTGACCTGAAAGTTTTTGCGCACATAGTCTTCGGTGCGTTCGCTGCTGTTGAAGCCGAGTTTGGAAACGGTCACGCGGCCCAGCAGGCTCCAGCGAATGTTCAGGGCAAGTTGTTCGATTTGATCGGCTGACAAGCCCGAAGCATACGCGCCGCCGATCAGCGAGCCGACGCTGGTGCCGGCGATCAGGTCAATCGGAATGTGGTTCTTTTCGAATTCGCGCAGCACGCCGACGTGGGCGCAACCACGGGCCATGCCGCCGCCGAGGGCCAGGCCGATGCGTGGACGCTGTGGACTGTTGGGCATACGGTTTCTTGTCGCCTCCCGCGCGGCATTCTATGCATAAGACGCAGGCTTGGGAAGAGAGTGCGCCCTCGCGGGCTGGCGCCTCAGGCTTGGCCGCGCAACTTCGCCAGCCACCAGCGCAAGCCGACCAGCAGAAAGCGCCAGTCTTTGAAAAATTCCGGCGGTTGGCCCTCAAACCAGTGCCCGATGAATTGCAGCACCCAGCCGATGACAAAGAGGCTTAGCGCCAAGTAGAAGAGGCTGCCCACGAAAATTCCTGTTAGTGCCAGCAGCAGCGAGATTGCAATGAGCGGTATGCCAAGAGTGTGGCAGAGCCGATTGACCGGGTGTTGATGACTTTGGGCGTATTCCGCGACCCACGCATTCCAGGGTTTGCCAGCGAGCATGGTGTTCTCCGTCATTAGATCGGTTTTGAATTCAGTGTACGGGAAGACCGCGCTGCGGAACAGTACCGCGCACGTGAGCAAGCCGAGCTTTGGCGGTTTAGCCAAAGGGGCAAGGTTGATACGCCGCTTGCTGACGCGCGCGGTACTGTTCCGGCGTCACTTGCCACGCCGTAATTTCCACTGGCAGCGCCAACCTATGCCTCTTGCCCGAATTGCAGCAAGTAGCCGTTGCAATCGCGAATCCCGAACTCGCGCATCCCGAAATCAAAAGTCTCCAGCGGATATTCGACCGTGACCGTGTCTTTCAACTCAGCCCAGACGGCGGCAACATCGTCGGGGTAAAAGTAAAGTGCGCCGGTCAGCAACGGTGTCGTGGCGGCGCTGAATTCGCGGCGGTGCTCATTCCGCAACGAGAACATGAGTTCGACCGGGCCATTGCGCAGCGTTGCCCAGCACGGTTGCTGGGCGTCGGGCCAGACGTTCTGGCAAACGAAGCCGAGCTTTTCGGTGTAGAACTGAATGGTCTCAGCCAAGTCATTGGTTTCAAGCATGGGAATCAGATTGGTTAAGCGCATAGGGTTCCTTTGCGAGCAAGTTTGTCAGCGGCTGGCATTATAAACACGCGGTTGGTTCCGTAAACCCGACTTGCCCTTGTAGCGTTTTCCCCCAAACCCGTGACGCTTGGGGGCGTGCGTGCTACAATCCGCGCCGTTTTAGAACCATGAGCTTTGCTCGAACAATTTTTTCATTGCTTCATCGTTCACCATGAAAAACAGCAAGCGGCCTGCGATGCGCTCTTCATACCCTTTTCACTATACAGTTGCAGCAAGCCGATTGCCCTCTTCGTTTTGTCGTTATATGAGGTCTTATGCTGGCAGACATCATCCTGATTCGTACCGTCTTTTCGCTGATACTCATCATTGCCGGGTATCTCATCCATCCGATTCCCCAATCCGTCACCGCCGCGTTGGGCTTGCCGGGTGAAACTGGTTCCAGGCTCTTTTCGGCCCTCGTCGCCGGCTTGATTGCCGCCGGGATCATCTATTTTGAGTTGCGCATCCGCCGCGCCACCCTGAAAACCCTGATTGGCGGGGCCATTGGTTCAACAATGGGCATTCTGGGCGCGTCGCTGATGGGCTT
Source organism: Acidobacteriota bacterium (assembly GCA_016196035.1). Classification (NCBI taxonomy): domain Bacteria; kingdom Pseudomonadati; phylum Acidobacteriota; species Acidobacteriota bacterium. Next base: position 70,206 of record JACPYM010000031.1, read on the forward strand.
CCTTATCACGGCCCAACCGTGGGACACGTCGCTCAAATCGTTTTTGACGCTGACGCTGACAATGTTTATGGCCTATTGCGGCTTGCTGGTGGGGGCGGCCAAAGGCGATTTTCTGGACCTGGCCGCGCTTGGCGGCATCCTCAGCGACAAAGGCGCCAAGCAGCATTTCAAGATTCTGGACACCAGCGTCATCATTGACGGGCGCGTGGCCGACATTTCAGAAACAGGCTTTCTGGACGGCACGATCCTGATCCCGCAATTTGTTTTGCGCGAATTGCAGCAAATCGCCGACAGTTCCGATTCGGCCAAACGCAATCGCGGGCGGCGTGGCCTCGACATCCTGGCGCGCATCCAGAAAAACCAAAGCCTCGACGTGCAGATTCACGATACCGACTTCCCGCAAGTCAAAGAGGTTGACCTGAAGCTGATCGAACTCGGCAAATTGCTGAACGCGCCCATCGTCACCAACGATTTCAATCTGAACAAAGTCGCCCACCTGCGCGGCGTGGCGGTGCTCAACATCAATGAACTGGCCAACGCGCTCAAACCCGTCGTGCTGCCCGGCGAAATCATGAAGGTCTTCATCCTCAAAGAAGGCAAAGAGTACAACCAGGGCGTCGCCTATCTCGACGACGGCACGATGGTCGTGGTGGACAACGCGCGCCGCCTGATCGGCAAAAACGTAGACATGATCGTCACCAGCGTGCTGCAAACCACAGCGGGCAAGATGATTTTCGGGCGGGCGGATGAAAACCAGCGCAACGATACGCGCGACAACCCTTCGCGGGACACGCGCGACCGGGGTGACCGCAACACGCGCAATACGCCGGTGCCAGCAGTAGCGCCGACTGTGGTCGAGTAGCCGAAGGCAAAAGGCAAAAATCAAATGGCAAAAGTTGTCGCACTGCTACGGCTACCCATTTTTGCTTTTTGCCTTTTGCTTTTTGCCTTTTGATTTTATGAACATCGCCATCATTCCCGCCGCCGGTTCCGGCAAACGCCTGGGCGGCCAAATCCCCAAACAATTTTTGGAAGTGGCAGGTGCAAGCATCCTGGCACATACGATCTCGCGTTTCGTTGCTTGCCCAGACATTGGCCTGATCGTCATCGCGCTCGCGGCAGAAAACCTTTCAACATCTCAGTATCCCGCCCAAGCCAAACCGATTCTCTATGTTGAAGGCGGGGCCGAGCGCAGCGATTCGATTTACAACGCGCTGCAAGCCGCCGCCGCTTACAACCCCGAAATTGTCGCCGTGCACGACGCCGTGCGCCCCTTCGTCACACCCGCGCAGATTTCCGCCGTCATTGCCAAAGCGCGCGAAACCGGCGCGGCAATGCTGGCCTTGCCCGCCACCGACACGATCAAGGAAGTCGAGAACGGACTGATCGCGCGCACGCTCGACCGCCGCCGCATTTACCGCGCGCAAACGCCGCAAGCCTTCCGTTACGAATTGTTGCAACAGGCCAATGCCCACGCGCGCATGGCGGGGCTGTCATCCGCCGCCGCCACCGATGACGCCTTGCTGGTCGAACAACTCGGCCACCCCATCGCCGTCGTCGAAGGCTCGCCCAACAACATCAAAATCACGACACCGGAAGACCTGACGCTGGCCGAAAAACTGTTTGACGAAATGAATCCGCAATCCGCAATCCGCAATCCCGTGTCGGCATCGGCAACGACATTCACCGTTTGGTCGAAGGCCGCAAACTGATTTTGGGTGGCGTCGAGATTCCGTTTGAGAAAGGCTTGCTCGGCCATTCAGACGCTGACAGCTTGAGCCACGCGATCACCGATGCGATCTTAGGCGCAGCAGGCCTGGGCGACATTGGCACCCACTTTTCGGACAAAGACCCGCGCTGGCAAGGGGCCGACAGCCAGAGGTTTTTGCGGCATGCTTATGAACTGGCCCAAGCGCGCGGTTATCACATCGCCAACATTGACGCGACGATTCAAGCCGAACAGCCGAAGCTGGTGCCACACCTGCCCGCGATGCGCGCGCGTTTGTGCGAAACGCTCGGCCTTGCTGAATCACAACTCAACCTCAAAGCCAAAACCAATGAAACACTCGACGCCATTGGGCAGGGCGAAGCGATTGCCGCACAGGCTATTGTCCTGTTACAAAGTGGCTAGCAATTTTTCTGTCTATCAATTTCAAGGCTGGTGAACCGGAAAGAATGCGCGTATTGCAACTTGGCATGGCTGGCTCCTGATTCCTGATTCCTGATCCCTGACAGCCGAAAATTGCTGATGATGTTCATTGTTCAGGAGTCAGGAGTCAGGAATCAGGGGCCAGCCATCAGGCTCCCTGTTTTATCCCCCCATGAACTTGGGAATCGCTGAGCCTGCCCATCGTTGCCCGCGTCCGGCCCGTCCATTATCTTGAGGCAAAAGCTATGCGACCCGAACTCGACTTTTTCAATCTCAACTCACAGCTTTCTGACGAAGAGAAAATGATGCGCGACAGCGTGCGCCAATTCGTCAACGAACGTATCAACCCGATCATCGCCGACTGTTACGAAGCAGGGCGGTTCCCCAAAGAACTCATCCCCGAATTCGCCCAACTCGGTCTGCTGGGTTCCAACCTGCCCGAAAAATATGGCTGCGCGGGCATCAACAACGTGGCTTACGGTCTGGTCACGCAGGAACTCGAAGCCGGTGATTCCGGCGTGCGCAGCTTCGTCTCGGTGCAAAGCTCGTTGTGCATGTATCCGATCTACGCCTTTGGCAGCGAAGAGCAGCGGCTGAAATATCTGCCCGGCATGGCGAAAGGCGAAATCATCGCCTGCTTTGGTTTGACCGAAGCCAACTCCGGCTCAGACCCCGGCAGCATGCGCACGCGCGCCAAACGCACGAAAGATGGTTGGCTGATCAACGGCAGCAAGGCCTGGATCACCAACGGTAGCATCGCCGACATCGCCATCGTCTGGGCCAAGGTCGAAGACGAGAACGACAAGATTCGCGGCTTCATCGTGCCGACCAATACGCCTGGCTTTAGCGCGCCCGAAATCAAACACAAGCTTTCCTTGCGCGCTTCGGTTACGTCTGAATTGTTTTTCCAGGACGTGTTGATTCCCGAAGAAAACCTATTACCGGGCACGGGTGGATTGAAAAGTCCGCTGATGTGTTTGACACAGGCGCGTTACGGCATTGCCTGGGGCGTCGTCGGCGCGGCGATGGCCTGTTTTCAAACGGCGCTCGATTACAGCAAGAACCGCATTCAATTCAGCCGCCCGCTGGCCGGCTATCAACTCACGCAAAAGAAGCTGGCCGAGATGTACACCGAAATCAGCAAGGCGCAGTTGCTCTGTTTGCGGCTGGGCCGCATGAAAGACGCGGGCGAATTGGAGCCGGTGCACGTTTCGATGGCGAAGATGAACAACGTCGCGATGGCGCTCGAATGCGCCCGCACCGCGCGCGGCATGCTCGGCGGCAACGGCATCATGGGCGAATACGGCGTGATGCGGCATCTGTGCAATCTCGAAACCGTCTACACCTACGAAGGCACGCACGAAGTGCATATGCTGACGATTGGACGGTACCTGACCGGATTGAATGCGTTTGAATAAAACGCAAAGATCGTTGCCACAGAGGCACAGAGGCACAGAGGGGAGCCTACTGATTCGTGCCGCTTTCTCTTTTCCTCTGTGCCTCTGTGGCTAAGCTTGGCACGCTATGTTTGATGTAATCGCCTTTGACGCGGACGACACGCTCTGGCACAACGAGCCACATTACCGCGACATGCAGCAAAAAGTCAGCGCGATGCTGGCGCAGTACCACGAACCTGCCTGGGTGACGCAGCGTCTCTACGAAACCGAGATTCGCAACCTCGAACATTATGGCTACGGCACCAAAGGCTTTACGCTTTCACTGATCGAAACCGCCATCGAATTGACCGAAGGCCGCATCAGCGGCGGCGAAATCGCCCAGATCATCGCCCTGACCAAAGCCATGCTGTGCGCGCCAATTGAATTACTAGACGGCGTGCGCGAAACCATCGAGCAATTAGCTGACCAACACGAACTGATGGTCATCACCAAAGGCGACCTGTTCGATCAAGAAGCCAAGCTGGCGCGTTCAGGCTTGGGCGATTACTTCCGACATATCGAAATCGTGCCCGACAAAACCGCTGCCATTTACGCTGCGATCACGAAGCGGCACCGGCTTGATCCGCAACGCTTCCTGATGGTCGGCAACTCACTCAAATCGGATGTGCTGCCCGTGCTGGCGCTGGGTGGGCACGCAGTTTACATCCCGTATCAGACGACCTGGGCGCACGAACAGGTGCCGGAAGCGGAGTTGGCGGACAAGCATTTTCACGAACTCGCGCACATTGGCGCATTGCCCGCTTGGCTGAACGAATGGAAGAAGGCGTGTCAGTAGCCCGCGCGTCAGCGAGGGCTTGAGTGGCGTCAGATCGCCCTTGCTGACGCGCGGGCTACTGACACGATTCAAAACTATGCGACCACAAGACCTGATCGAAAAGAAACGCGATGGCGGCGAACTGACGCCCTCCGAAATTGCCTGGCTGATTCGCGGCTACACACGCGACGAGATCCCCGATTACCAGATGGCGGCCTGGCTGATGGCCGGGTTCCTGAATGGGTTGAGTGAAGCCGAAACACAGGCTCTAGTCGTCGAGATGCTGCATTCCGGCGAAGTGCTCACGCACGACCACATCGCCGCGCCTAAAGTGGACAAGCATTCGACCGGCGGCGTCGGCGACAAGACTTCGCTCGTGCTCGCGCCCGTGGCGGCCTGTTGCGGCGTCGCGGTGCCGATGATTTCGGGCCGTTCGCTGGGCCATTCGGGCGGCACGCTGGACAAGCTCGAAGCCATCCCCGGCTTCCGCACCAATCTTTCGCTGGCAGAATTCCGCGCGACGCTGGCCCAGTGCGGCCTCGCGCTGATCGGCCAAACCAAAGAGATCGCGCCCGCCGACCGCAAGCTTTATGCGCTGCGCGATCTGACGGCGACCGTGCCGTTTCGGCCCTTCATCGTCGCTTCGATCATGTCCAAAAAACTGGCCGAAGGGATTGATGGCTTGGTGTTGGATGTGAAGTCTGGCAACGGCGCATTTATGCAAAGCGATGCCGACGCGCTGCAATTGGCTGAGATGCTTTGCGCTGTGGGTCGCCGGATGGGCAAGCGTGTGACTGCGCTGCTGACAGACATGAATCAACCGCTAGGCCGCTGGGTCGGCAACGCCGTCGAGACGCGCGAAGCCATCGAATGTTTGCAAGGCAATCTGCAAGGCGAATTTGCCGAACTGAGTTTGGAATTGGCCGCGCAAATGCTGGTCGTGGGTGGCGTAGCAGAACTTGAATCTGCGCGGCAACAAGTTCGTGAGGCAATCACCTCTGGCCGCGCGCTCGAAAAATTCAAGCAATGCATTGCCGCGCAGGGTGGCGATCCGCGCGCGTGCGACGATGTGCGCTTGTTGCCACAGGCCGCACAGCAACTCACGATTCGCGCCGACCGCAGCGGTTACGTCGCGCATATTCAAACCGACGAATTGGGCCGCATCGTGCAGGAATGGGGCGGCGGGCGCTTGCGGTTGGAAGACCCCATTGATTACGGCGTCGGCTTGGAGATTCAGGCGAAGCTGGGCCAGCAGGTGCAGGCTGGCGATGAGTTGCTGACAGCGTCTTACAACGACGAAGCGAAGCGCGTTGAGATGCAGGCGCGCTTGCAGGCGGCGTATCGGATTGCTGAAGAAGCGCCGACGGTTCCGACCTTGATTCGCGTAACGATCTGAAGCTTGTCTGACCCCGACTGCCATAGTATCGTGCCCGCCATATAGCAAAGATTGTCAAAGCCCCAAAAGTACATCAACCTCAAATTCCACAGAGGAGCCGACAGCCGTGACTGATCCCATTCGCTTTCGTTTGGAGGCCTGGAAACGCAAACTCATTGACCTGACCAAACGCAACCGGTTGCTCAATTTCAAGCCGACGCGCGTGACGACGATTCGCATCATTGACGAACTGCCGACAGAAGTTTTCCGCACGCTTTGGCTGCAAAATCAAACGATGACATTTCAGCCCAATTCAGCGCCAGCCGGGCGCAACGCTACCGCCTTCGATCCCGCCGCTGACTTGCTCGAATTGGAAGAATCCGAGGAGTCAGCCGAAACGTTCACGCAGGCGGATCGCGCGTTGTTGGCCGGGCGTCATACCGATAAGCGGTTGCAAACCAAGCTGTTTGCCGAACAACTTGCTACCAACCTGTTGCGGCTTTATCAAAACGCGGTGAGTTTGTTAGAAGAACAAGGCGTTAACGCACTTTATTTAACGCTGGGGATGTTGGAATGGCAGGAAAGCGTCGCGTCTGAGGTGACGTTGAAAGCGCCCCTGCTGCTTTTGCCGGTTGAATTGGTGCGACAGAATGCGCGCAGCCTTTTCACATTGAAAACTACGCAAGATGACCCGCTGCTCAATCCAGCCCTGGTGGAAAAACTGCGGCATGATTTTCGCTTGGCGTTACCGTCATTGCCCGAGACTTTTGAAGACTTCGAGCCGCAATCCTACTTTGCACAACTGCAAGAGAGCTTGGCGGCGCAGCCTGGTTGGCGTATCACGAATGAGATCAATCTTGGCCTGTTCACCTTTCAGAAGTTCGTGATGTACAAGGACCTGGAAAACAACGATGCAGCCTATGCCAATCACCCTGTCATTCAAGCTCTTTGTCTCGGCAAAAGCGTTCGGGCGCAGCCTTTGCCAGAACATCTCCTGGACGCCAAGCTTGACGAAGCGTTGCCCCCTGAAACGACCTTGCAAGTGCTGGATGCCGATTCCAGCCAGCAACGCGCTTTGTTGGCAGTGCAAGCTGGCAAAGATTTGGTGATTGAAGGGCCGCCTGGCACCGGCAAATCACAAACGATCACCAACCTAGTTACTGAGGCACTAGCCGCTGGCCAACGTATCTTGTTTGTCAGCGAGAAGATGGCGGCGCTGGAAGTTGTTTATAACCGGTTGGCCGCCGCCGGGTTACAAGATTATTGCCTGCAACTGCATAGCAACAAGGCCAACAAACGCGCGGTGCTGGATGAACTTGGGCGGGCACTCGACAGTCCGCGCAGCCCCAACCATACGCATGATGAGCAATTGAAGCGGTTGGGTGTGTTGCGTGCAGAGTTGAATGACTACGCTGCCGCGTTGCACACGCCTTTCGGCAAACTCGCCGCTACTCCCTACGAGGCCTTCGGCGAGTTCGACCGTCACCTCAGCGCGCCAATCGTCAATGCGGAGATCAAAGGGCTGGCGGATTGTGACCGCGCTGCGCTTGAGCGCACCTGTCGCGAACTGACAGAGCTTGTGGCGCGGATCAATGCAACTGGAGCACCCGACACGCATCCCTGGCGCGACAGTACGTTGCAAAACCTCAACGGAGCGCAGGAGGACGAACTGCGTGAAGTCCTGAGGCAGGCCACGGCCTGGCTGAATTATCTGGGCGGTCTCAGTCAGCAGTTTGCCGATGAGCTTGGCGCCGCATGTCCACGCACATTGGGGCAGATTGAAGTGCTCTGTGAATTGGCGCTGGCCCTGGCGCATTCGCCTGGCGTCAGCGAAGCGGTGTTGCGCAATGAGCGTTGGAACACCACTTCGGCAGAAGCCCGCGAATTATTGATGCGCGGAGCACGTTACAGCCAGCGCTACGCCGCGCTCACGCAACAGTTTCGGGCGGAGTTGCTGGAGCTGGATTTCGCCGGTTTGCTGGTGCGTTACCGCGCACATTGCGGCAGTGTGTTGCGCTTCTTCAAACCGGCTTTTTGGGCGGATCGCAAAACCTTGCGCGGTAATTTTCAACCGGGTTATCAACCCACCACGAATGAAAAGCTGCTGGCGGCATTGAGCGAGGCGCTAGCTTGTCGTGAAGACCTACTCTTTCTGCGCGAACGTGAGCCGCTGGGCCGCGAATTGTTCGGCGAGCATTGGCGCGGCGTGGAAAGCGATTGGGTGCAACTCCAGCGTTTGGCCGAATGGGTGGTCAGCGTGCGGCGCTACATCATCGAAGAAGCTTTGCAAAGTAAAGGCATCACGCTAGCGTCGCAGCGCCGCCACGAACAGGCGCGCGTGCAGGAGCGCGTCGCCGAACTCCGGCGCGCGTTGGACATAACACGCCAGACGATTGAGCAGATTCGGCAGCTTGCGGCGTTGCGTTCGGAGAGCGAGTTGACCGCCGCCGCCGCCGCGCAATTGGCGCGGTTGGCGGCACGGTTATCCGAACTGGGCGCGCATCCTGCGAAGTTGCGGGCCTGGGTGGATTATCAGCGCAGCCTGGCGCAATGCTGGTATGGCCTAGCTGGGCCGTTGTTGCAGAAATTTTTTCAGGAACGGTTGTCATGGGAACAACTCGAACCTGCCTTTCGCCGCTTGTTCTTCCGGCGTTGGCTCGACTTGGTTTGCCAGGAGCAGACGGCGCTGGCGCACTTTCGCGCGCTCACGCACGAACAACGCATCCGCGAGTTTCAGGAGCTTGACCTCAACGCGCTGACGCTGGCGCGGCAACGCACTTTGCATCAACTCGCGCGTGCGCGTGATCGCGAGTTGACCAAACCGGAGCGCCATAACGAATTGGTCACGATTCAACGCGAAATTCGGAAACGCAATCGCAATTTGCCGCTGCGGCAGCTTTTTGCGCGTGCGCCCCAAGCGTTGTTGGCGATTAAGCCTTGTCTGATGATGAGTCCGCTTTCGGTTGCCCAGTTTCTCGCGCCCAAGCTACACGAATTCGATTTGGTCGTCTTCGATGAAGCTAGCCAGATTGTGCCGGAAGACGCCGTGGGTGCGCTCGTGCGTGGTAAACAGGCCGTCGTGGTGGGCGACAGCAAACAATTGCCGCCCACCAGTTTCTTTTCGGCGCAGATTACGGCAGCCGATGACTGGGAGGGCGAAGATGCTGAGTTGCCGATTACTGACAGCGTGGAAAGCGTGCTAGACGAATTCGCCAGCATCGGCTTTCCACGACTGCGGTTGAAATGGCATTACCGCAGTCGGCACGAATCGCTGATTGCCTTTTCCAACCGCACTTTTTATGACGGCGAGTTGCTGACCTTTCCCGCGCCGGAAACAGGCGTGACGCATGGCGGTTTGCAGTTCGATTGGGTCGGCGGTGTTTATGAAGGCAAAGGCCTCAACCCGATCGAAGCCCGCGCGGTGGCGGATGCCGTTTGCGCACATGCGCGCACCACGCCGCAACTCTCGCTAGGCGTTGGCACCTTCAATTTGCGGCAGCAGATTTTGATTCAGGATGAATTGGAGCAGCGGCGGCGCGCCGATCCCGCACTCGAATTCTTCTTCACGCGCAAAGGCGAGGGGCAGTTTTTCGTCAAGAATCTGGAGAACATCCAGGGCGACGAACGCGATGTGATCTTTATCAGCGTCACTTACGGCCCAGATGCCGCCGGGCGCATCCGCCACAATTTCGGCCCGCTCAACGGCGCGAACGGCGGACGGCGCTTGAACGTGATTATGACGCGCGCCAAACAGCAACTGCGTATCTTTTCCTCTTTGCGCGGCGAACAGATTGATCTGACGCGTGCTCAAAGTGACGGCGCGAAACTATTACGCGAATACTTGCTCTTTGCCGAGCGTGGCGTCTTGGAGAACCTGACTGTCAACCCCGCCGCTGAAATGGATTCGCCCTTCGAGCAAGCGGTTTATCAAACGCTGACACGGCATGGACTGCGGCTCGTGCCTCAGGTTGGACAAGCAGGCTATCGCATAGATTTTGGCGTGCTGGATGACGAGGTGCCCGGCAGATTTATTGCGGGTATCGAATGTGACGGCGCGGCCTATCACAGTGCTGCCACGGCGCGTGACCGCGACCGCTTACGGCAAGAAGTGCTCGAACGCCTTGGTTGGCGTATTCATCGAGTCTGGTCTACCGATTGGTATTACGACCGTCCAGCGCAAGTTGAACGGCTGCTCCGATTGATCGCAAGCTCGCGGCGGGCAGCGCGGCAAGCAGCGGATGAAGAACAACAAGCACGCTTGCGTGAGCAGTCCGAAATTGAAAACACGTCGGTGGAATGCGTTGAGGCAAAGCAAGAAACCGCACCAATACCCCAGCCACCAGTCGAAATCGCACAATCGGCTGAAGAATTGTCTGTGCCACTCTATCAACTGACACCCATTCAATTGCTCGGCACACTGGAAGACTTCCAGCTTGCGACTGATACGACAATTGCCGAAGTAGTAGCGCACATTGTGAAGTGCGAAGCACCGCTCCACCTTGATGAAGCGGTGCGCCGCGTTGCCGCACACTGGCAAATCAGCCGCGCCGGAAATCGCATTCGAGAACGCATTCTCGAGGTCGTGCGGTTGCTCGAATGCCGGCAGGAAATCTGGCTAGACGACAGCTTTCTGTGGCGCAAAGACCAAGAGGAGCCAATCGTGCGCTCACGCGCATTGACTGACTATGACTTTGCGCCAGAAACCATCTGTCCGGCGGAATTCGAGCAAGCGATTTTGATGACGTTGCGCCAGCGTGGGCCACAGTTGGTCAATACGCTCATTACCGAAAGCGCACGGCTGCTTGGTTTTGACCGGGCTGGGCTAAAGCTGAAAGAGCGGCTTACGAACGCTATCCAGCGCTTGGTGGCACAAGAAAAGCTGAAGCCGAGTGCTGCTGGCTTGCAAGCTGTAGAGTAATCAATCGTAGTTTCGATTAAGGCGAATGACTTCCTTCGATGCTTTGATTTTACCAGCGTAATAGGCTTGCCAGTTGTGTGAGAGTAATGATTTTGCCCACTTAAAACGTCAATTGCCCGCCATCTACCACCAGCGCATGCCCTGTCACAAAGCTCGCATCTTCTGAAGCCAGAAACGCCACGACGGCGGCGACTTCATCCGGCGTACCGAAGCGAGCCATCGGGATTTTGTCGCGCAGATATGCCTGGCCCAGCACTGGATCGGCGTCCAACACGGCGCGTGAAAGCTTGGTTGCGATCATTCCTGGCGCGGCGGCGTTGACGCGGATGTTGTACGGAGCCAGTTCAAGCGCCAGCGTCATCGTCATTCCCACGACGCCAAACTTGGAAGAGTTATACGGCGTTAGCCCAATCTCGCCGACCAGTCCATTTGTCGAAGCCATGTTCACAATCGCACCGCCCAGCCCCTGGTTGACCATCTGGCGTGCAACGACTTGCGAACACAAAAAGACCCCGGTGAGATTTACGTCCAGTGTGGCGTGCCAGTCATCATCGGTCGTTTCGAGAAAAGGCGCAGAAGGCGCGATGCCCGCGATGTTGCAGAGCACATTGACGCGGCCATAACGTGCGAGTACGGCAGCGAGCATCGCTTCGACGTCCGCGCGTTGAGAAACGTCGGCTTGATGCGCAAAAGCCTGGTTGTCTGCTTTGGCGATTTCGGCAGCGACCTTTTCGGCTTGGGCAAGATTGCAATCCACCACAGCAATAGCCGCGCCTTCGCGGGCAAGCCGCAACGCCGTAGCGCGTCCGATTTCACCGCCGCCGCCAGTGACGATGGCGATTTGATGAGCAAAACGCATACAAAACTCCTGATTTACAAAAATAACAGGCAAAACCGCGCAGCGCCGGTACTGTACTGGCGCTGCGCGCCTTTATCTCGATTTGACGATAAACCAGTCTGCCAATCCCGGCAAAAGCCTGTGCGCAGTTGCCGCCTCTGACGCTCTCAGCGATAATCCCCGCCAATCAAAAGGAGATTTCCGTATGTCCGTTTCCAAGCAACTGTTTTGTTTGTTGGTCGTCCTCGCCTATCTGAATGCAGGCTGTGCTACGCGCGAAGTTGTCGCCGAAGCCGACAGCAAGAAAGCCAAAGTCGGTATCGTCTATGACATCGGCGGCAAAGACGACCGCTCGTTCAACGCGGCGGCCTATCAGGGAATGCTGCGCGCCAAAAAAGATTTGCCGATTGTCTTGCGTGATGTAGAGCCGGGCGATCCGACTTCGATTGAACCGGCGATTCGGGCTTTTGCGCAATACGGCTACAATCTGATTACGGGCGTAGGCTTCACGCAGGGGCCAATTTTGGAGGCGGTGGCGAAAGATTATCCGCAACTGCATTTCGTCATCATTGATTCGGTGGTCGAAGCGCCCAACGTCGCCAGCCTGTTGTTCAAAGAGCACGAAGGTTCATTCCTGGTTGGGATGATCGCGGCGGCGACCAATAAAACCGGGACGATTGGCTTTGTCGGCGGCATGGACATTCCGCTCATCCGCAAGTTTGCCAAGGGCTACGAAGAGGGCGCGCTCTACGTCAATCCGCAAATCAAGGTTGTGCAGAATTACGTGGGCATCACCGACGCCGCCTGGAACAATCCGGGCAAGGGGCGCGAGTTGGCGAATTCGCAATACGAACAGGGTGCGGACGTGATCTTTGCGGCGGCGGGCAATTCGGGTCTGGGCGTGTTCGACGCGGCAGAGAGTTACAAGAAATACGTCATCGGTGTGGACGCGAATCAGAACTGGGTCAAGCCGGGTTATGTGCTGACCAGCATGATCAAACGCATCGAAAACGCCGTCTACAGCGTCGTGCAGGAAGAAGTCGCGGGCAAATTCAAACCGGGCGTGCATATTTACGGGTTGGAAAACGACGGCGTCGGCTATGCGCTGGATGAATACAACAAGGCGCTGATTCCGCCGAGCGTGATCGAGCGCGTCGAACAAGCGCGCAAAGACATTATCGCGGGCAAGATCAAGGTGACGGATGTGATGGCGGCGAAGTAAGCTCGAGTGAATGCGGGATTTCGCCCACGAAGCCACACGAAGCAGCACGAAGCAGCGCCAAAACTGCAACGTACTTGCCCTAAATCCTACTTCGTGCTGCTTCGTGTGGCTTCGTGGGCAAGCAAAAAATCCATGACTACCAACATCATCGAAATGCGCGGCATCACCAAACGCTTCGGCGCGGTGCTGGCCAACAAAAATATCAAGCTCGCCATCCCGGCCAACACCATCCACGCCATCGTGGGCGAAAACGGCGCGGGCAAATCCACGATCATGAAAATCCTGTACGGCTTTTATACCGCCGACGAGGGCGAGATCGTGCTTGACGGCCAGCCGCGCGCGATTCGCACGCCGCACGACGCCATCGCGTTGGGCGTGGGAATGGTGCATCAGCATTTCATGCTGGTGCCGCCGATGACCGTGCTCGAAAACATCGTGCTGGGCGCGGAACCGGGCAATGCCATGCGCATTGATTTCAAAAAGGCTGAGGCGGAGATCAGCCAGCTAGCGCGCGATTTTGGCTTCAACCTCGACCTGCACGCCAAAGTCGAAGACCTCTCGGTCGGTCAGCAACAGCGTATCGAAGTGCTGAAGGCGCTCTATCGCGGCGCGCGCATTTTGATTTTGGACGAACCGACCGCCGTGCTGACGCCGCCAGAGGTCGAAGAGTTTTTCAAAATCCTGCGCTCAATGAGAGAGCAGGGCAAAACGATCATCATCATCACGCACAAGCTGAACGAAGTGCTTGCGCTCAGCGACAACGTCACCGTGATGCGCGACGGCCAGGTCGTGGGTGGACGCAAGACCAGCGAGACCGATGCCGCCGAGTTGGCGCGGTTGATGGTTGGACGCGATGTGCTCTTGCGCGTGGAAAAGGAACCCGCGCAACCCAAGGCCGTCGTGCTGAGCGTCAAGCACTTGAAACTCGGCAGCGCCCTGAATGACATTTCGTTTGATGTCCGCGCCGGTGAAATCGTCGGCATCGCGGGCGTCGAAGGCAACGGCCAGACCGAATTGATCGAAGTGCTATCTGGGTTGCAACACGCCGCCAACGGCAGCCTGACGCTGGGCGGGCAGGAACTCAACCGGTTATCGGCCCGCGCTATCAAAGAACTGGGCATCGCGCACATTCCCGAAGACCGCCACGCGCGCGGCTTGCTGCTCGAATTCGATCTGGCCGACAACACGATCCTGGGCACGCATTACCGCGCTCCGGCGGCGAATGCGTTTGGTCTGTTGGATGACGACGCCATCGTGGCGAAGGCAGAACGGCTGATCCGCGATTTTGATGTGCGTCCGCCCAATGCGGCCTTGCCCGCGCGCGCGCTGTCGGGCGGCAACCAGCAGAAACTCATCATCGGGCGTGAATTCGATTTGCAACCCAAACTGCTGTTGGTCTCGCAACCGACGCGCGGCGTTGACATCGGCGCCATCGAATTCATCCACCGCAAGTTGATTGGCCTGCGCGATGCGGGCGCGGCGATCCTGCTGGTCTCGGCGGAATTGGAAGAAGTGCTCTCGCTCTCTGACCGCGTGCTGGTGATGTACCAGGGCCGCATCGTCGGCGAAGTTGATCCGCAAACAGCCGCACAAGAAGAGATCGGGTTGTTGATGACGGGCGGGAAACGTAAGTGATTATCCGGTGCGGTACCGCGCGCGTGAGCAAGCGGTTGTTCGGATAACTGCCGCTTGGATGACAACTCGAACTGCCGCTTGCTCACGCGCGCGGTACCGTAAACACAGCATGCCAGAAGAAATCACACAACTCTTGCAACGTTGGGGCGCGGGCGAAGCGGCGGCGCTGGATCGCTTGCTGCCGCTGGTGTATGACGAATTGCGGCAGTTGGCGCGTTCGTATATGCGTCGGCAGGCGGTGAATCATTCGTTGCAACCGACGGCGCTGGTGCATGAGGCGTGGCTGCGGCTTGGCCGGCAACAAGCGGGCGACTGGCAAAATCGCGTGCAGTTTTTTGCGCTGGCCGCCAAGGTGATGCGCAACGTGCTGGTTGATCACGTGCGCCAGCACGCAGCCGAAAAGCGCGGTGGCGCGCAAGAGTTGCTTTCCTTGCGCCACGCCGAACAGCAGGGCCAGGAGACCGAGTTCGAGTTGCTGGCCTTGGATGAAGCCTTGCAACGGCTGGCGGCTCTGAATGCGCAACACGCTCACATCGTCGAGTTGCGCTTTTTCGGCGGCTTGACCATTGACGAGACGGCGCAGGTGTTGGGCATTTCGCACGCGACGGTCGAGCGCGGCTGGCACGCGGCGCGCGCTTGGCTTTTCAGCGAATTGCAGCGTTAGCGGCAAACATACAAACCACATTCCCACATGACCCCGGAACGCTACGCACAGATCAATCAACTCTTCAACGACGCCTTGGCGCTGGCGGCGGATCAACGCGCCGGCTTTTTGCGGCAAGCCAGCGCGGGCGACGAAGAATTACAGCGCCAGGCCGAACGTTTGCTAGCCGCGCACGAACAAGCAGAGGGCTTTCTCGAACCTGCTGCATTGGCCGATGCAGCGCGCGTGTTTTATGAAGTGTTACAGGTGCCCACCGCGCAGCGCGCTGACTTTTTGCAAAAAGCCTGTGGCGGGAGCGCCGCGTTACAACAGGCGGTCGAACGTATGTTGCAAGGCCGTGAAAAGGTAAATGGTTTGCTCGATCAGCCTGACTTGGCCGCCCTGGCGCAGGCCGCCGTTGAGGCGGAGCCAGACCCGCTGTGCGGCCAGCAACTCGGTCATTACGAAATCATCCGGCGCATCGGCGCGGGCGGCATGGGTGAAGTTTATCTGGCGCGCGATTTCGCGCTGGATCGGCAGGTCGCGCTCAAAATTTTGCCGCTCGAATTCACGCGCGACCCCGACCGCTTGCACCGCTTTGCGCGCGAAGCCAAAGCCGCCAGCGCGCTCAATCATCCCAACATCATTACGATTTACGAAATCGGCGTTGCCCAGACCGCTGACGGCGAGCTGCATTTCATCGCCACCGAATTCATCGAAGGCCAAACCCTGCGTCAGCGGCAACAAGCCAAACCGCTGAGCATTGCCGAAGCGCTGGATGCGGCCATTCAAACGGCGGCGGCGCTCAATGCCGCGCATCAAGCGGGCATCATTCACCGCGACATCAAACCCGAAAACCTGATGCTGCGCCCGGACGGTTACCTGAAAGTGCTCGATTTCGGCTTGGCGCGCATCAACAAAGCGACTGCCGTGCCCGGCGATGATTCGACCACGCGCCGCTTTTTAGAAACGCATCCCGGCGTGGTGATGGGCACGCTCGCGTATATGTCGCCCGAACAGGCGCGCGGCGAGCGCGTGGACGGACGCACAGACCTGTGGAGCCTGGGCGTGGTGCTTTATGAATTGCTAGCGGGCACGCGGCCTTTCACCGCCGCGACCTTGCCCGACTTGATGGTGGCGCTCTTGGATCGTGAACCGGCACCGCTGGCGCAACATCTGCCGGACGCCGCGCCGGAGTTGGCGGCGGCGGTGCAAAAGGCGTTGGCGAAAGACACCGTGTTGCGCTTTCAATCCGCCCAGGAATTCGGGCAGGCGTTAAAAGAATTGCGGCGGTCGGTGGATGAAGCCGCTGCACCCGCGCCCGTGCGCGAACGGGCTGCGCAGTTATCCGATGCGCCGACGCGCACCTTTGCCAAACAGCCTGCGGTGGCGGAGATTGAAGAAGCGGAAACATTGCCCGCTGCGCCAAAAGCGACGCAAGCGCAACCCGTCAACGTTTCAACGCAACCGATACGCGCCGCGCGCCGTTGGCATAAGTGGTTACCGCTGGCGTTGGTGTTGGCGCTGGGCGGCGGTCTGGCGGCGTGGCGCTGGCTGGGGGTTGCGCCAGCGCGGGAGCCTGCACCCGCTTTGACGCAGGCTCCCAATGTGCCGGAGCGTAGCTTGCGTTATTGGCTCACGGTTCAGAAAGTTCGCAATGAGCAGGAAATTGGCCCACCGCTCGTTGCCACGAGCGACGAGCCGTTTGAAAATGACTGGAAATTCCGGTTCGGCTTCAGCAGCCCGCAGGACGGCTATGTGTACGCCATCAATGAAGGGCCGGGGGAGCGCGGGCAAACCCGCCTGATCAAGCTTTTTCCGTGGAAGGATGAATCCGCGCAATTGCCCGCGAACGCTGAGCGACTCACCGGCAATAACAACTTTGATCAAAACAAAGGGACTGAGAAAATCTGGCTGGTCTGGGCCAAGTCAGCCATGCCAGTATTGGATGCGGTGAAAACCGTGATCGTCAGCGATCCGGCGCAGGCCGAAGCCATTCGCCAGTTCTTATCTCAGCACGAGCGCGAACAGGCGGAAAGCGTGACCGATCCGCAAAGCAAGCAGACCACTTTGCGCGGGCGCGGCGAGACGTTGGTGAAAGCCATTTTGTTGAAGCATCAATAGGCCGGAAGCGGTGCGTACTCAGGTAGAAAAATTTTCGGCCTGGGCAACTGGCTGGCGGAGCCTTTGGAGTGCGGCGGCTGGACGCCGCTTTTGTATACCCTTCAGCGCGTCAAGCAATCAAGGCGATGGACAGCCACAGTGTCTTTGGCTAGCGGTTTTGCCCAACGCCGAGAGGCTTACCAAAGCGGCGCCGGGCCGCCGCACTCCAAAGGCTCCGCCAGCCAAACGAGCACGGGTTTTCATTAGTTGTACTTGTACAGGTCGAAAAATTTTCATCGCGGTGAGGGGATTGGCCGTGAAATTCCGTTTGTGTTAGTAGAGCGTGATAGACACGCCCTAGGCGAAATGATCTGTTAGAAACTGTGGTGAGAGGCTTATGAACAGCAACGAAACAACCAGCGCTTTCTATCAAACGCAAAACTACAACCCCACCGACCCCGCCGGTGCGGCGCTGCCCCCCAGCCTTTCGGGCATCGAGGTGTTGGCGCTGACGATCGCCGCGCCCGCGCCCACGGCGCATTTGGCGCTGGCGGAGGGCGCACTGGCGACCGCCTCGTCCGTGACGGCGGAAAGCGAGGGCGCGTGGACACTGGCGGCGGGGGGCGCGTTGCCGTTGAATTTGCAACTGACCTATCAGCACGGCGTCACGCTCATTGTCGAGTTGTGCGGGACAGACGTTGCCAACGCGCCGGAAATTACTTTGGGCATCGAGGTCAATGCTGCCGTCCTGGAATTGGCGGGACTGTCAGGCAAGCAGTCGTTCTATAAACGCTCGTGGTACCTGACGCCTGATCTCATGCATAGCGGCGACAATCGCCTTGTCATCAAGTTGCCAGCGGATGCGCCTGCGCCGATCCGGCTGAAATCGGTGGCGGTGATGCGCTTCAATTTGCAGCGGCAGGAACAGAAGTATTGGTGCTGGGCTTCAGTCGCCAGCGGCATCCACAGCTTCTTTGAGCCTGCCGTGGTGTTGTCGCAAAGCCAGATTGTCGAGGCTTGTCTGGGCAGCCCCGAGAACAAAACGCTCGAACTGGCGCAGGCGTTGAAAAAACTGGGCACGCTGGTTTGTTCGCACGAAGCGGTGCCGGGTTTGGGCGAGATTCGCAAACAACTGAGCAACGGCGTCCCCGTGCCGGTGCGCATCGGCTGGACGACGGAGCAAGACGGGCGGCGCGTGCTGAACAAACGCGGGCATTTCATCGTCATCACCGGCGTGCTGCAAAGCGATGCGCGCGGCGATGATTTTACGCTCGTGCGCGTGGCCGATCCGGCGCACGATATGGCGTCTTATATGCCTTATGGCATTCTCAAAAACGGTTACAATCGTAACCAAGGCGTGCTGACACATTTCTATATTCTCAAAAAACAGGACAGCGCCAACACTGCCAATACCGCCAATGCTGCCAATACTGGAGGCCAGTCATGACCATTCCCCCGTTGTATCTGCCTTTGCATCAGGGCGCGGCGGCGGCGGTGCGCGATACGCTCGCCCATCTGCCGACCGTCTATCTGAGCTTGGCGAGCATGTTTCGTGAAGTCTGCAATGACCCTGAAGCGCATTGGCCGCACCCGGTGTATTTGATGAATGAGGATGACCTGCTGGCGGGCGATGGCTTGAACACGGCGCGTTTGGTGGGCTGGCAGTTTTTAGCGAAGGCTGCGGGCGGGCGCGCTTATGCCATCGAAGTGCAGGGCGGGTTGGCTGGCAAGGATTGCCGCTTCGCCAATCTGGCGCACGGGCCGTTTGTGGACGGCCTGTGCCAAGCGCTCGAGAATCCTGATTTGCAGGAGCAGTTGAGCAGCGGCAGCGCGCAGTTGGCTGTCCTGGTGCTGAGTGAACTGGGCACGCAGGCCGCCTGGTTTCGCACGACGAATCCCGCGCAGGGTTTTTTATTCGTCGTGCAAAAGGTCTCGGATGTCCTGCGGCCCTGGCCGGCGTTTTACACCGTCAAACAATTTGAAGAAGCGTTGCGCCAGGAAGTACAACGCGCGGCATAAACCCCGCGCGGATTGGTTTGAACACTGCGTCTTGAAAGACCGTTGTCTTTCGATCCCACTCCGGTGCCGTCCCCAAGCCAAGCAGGCTGGCACGACCACCGGAAACCTCGCGGCTGACCTCGTCCGGTCATTCGCCCCAACGACACCAAGTAAAGGAGCAATACCATGCCTGAAGATATTCTCGACAATGAACAGCAACAAAGCAGTCAACCACAAGCCCAACACGCGCCGAAAAAAGTGCTGCAATCGCGCGAAGAGGAAGGCGACGAATCTGGCGGTGACGATGTGGATGACACCAAGCCGAAGGAATAATGGGTGAAAGCGGTTGGATGACTTTCCAGCCTGGCAGCGGTAAGCCGCCGCAGCCATAAGCTAACGAAGCGTGAGCGCCGCGCGGCAAAACCTGGCTGCGCCCGCTCACGCCTGTTTTTCACACAGCAAGCCGCTCAGCAACAGCGCGAATTGACTGTCCCGCGCGCCTGCATCAGAATTCCGTCAGCATCACCAGATCACCTGAGAGCAACACTGAAGACAGGCCTTCCGCTATTCATTCCAGTTGAAGAGCAGCGGCCCCAAGGAAGTCGCTATGACTCGTCAAGCTGTGCGGTCTCTGCATCAACTCCTCTTTCCTTCTTATCAAAGCCGCAGCACAGAACTAGCTGCCCGGTTGAGCGCCGGGCTTGTGCTCTGGCTCGTGCTTGGGCAGTTCGCCGACTTCAATCCTTTGCAAGCGCAGGCCCAGGAATTGGAATTGGGAAAACCTGTGCAGCGTGAGTTGACTGCTGGTGGAACGCAGTCTTTTCAAGTGTCGCTGACGGCGGGCCAATTTCTGCACGTTGTCGTTGAGCAGCGCGGGATAGACGTGGTGTTACGGCTCTGGGCGCCAGACGGGCAAAAGTTGGTCGAGATGGACAGCCCGAACAGTACGCAGGGGCCTGAGGCTGCCGCCCTGATCGCTGAACAAACCGGGACTTATCGGATCGAAGCCGCGTCCTTAAATCAGGCTGTGCCAGCGGGACAGCTTGTCATGCAGCTTCAAGCGCTACGCCCAGCCACCGAGCAAGACCGTCGGTGGATTGCGGCGCAACGAGCCTTTCTTGAGGGCAATGCGTTGCAACGGCAAAGCACTGGGACAGCGCGCCAGCAAGCCATTGAGAAATTCCAGGAGGCGCGGCTCGCTTGGGGCATAGCTGGAGATCAGGTGATGGAGGCGCACGCGCTATTGCGCCTCGGCCAAACCTGGGGACGTTTGGGCCAACCGCAGCGAGCCTTGAGTTATGTTACCCAGGCGCTTGAATTGCAGCGCGGCGGCGCGGCACAGCGCGAGGAAGCCAATACCCTGGTTCTGCTCGGCAATATCCACAATGAATTGTGGGAACCCAAAAGAGCGCTGGAATACTTTGGCCAAGCCCTCATGCGCCAACGCGCCCTCGCTGATACCTATGCCGAAGCTCAGACGCTGCTCAATCAAGGCGCGGCTTATTACAGTCTGGGAGAAACCGCGCGGGCACTCGAAACTTACACGGCGTCACTTTCTTTCTGGCAAAAGGTGAAACATCGTCCGCGTGAGGCCACCACGCTGCACAACATCGGCTTGGTTTATGCGGCGCAGGGTGAGTTTCAGCAGGCGCTTGAGTACTATCTGCGCGCGCTGACTTTGCAACGGGTGCTGCAAAATCCCGAAGCGGAAGCGGATGAACTGAACAGCCTTGGCTCGATCAACGGACAACTGGGCGAATGGCAACAGGCGCTGACCTATTTTGAACAGGCATTGGCGCGTTGGCGGGTTGGCGGGAATCCGGCGAATGAGGCAGTGGCTCTCAAAAATATCGGCGCGGCTTATTTTGCGCTACAACAATTTCCGCCAGCGTTGGAGCATTACACCCGGGCGTTGAAATTGAATCAAGAGGTGCGCAATCGTCGTGGCGAAGCCCAAACGTTGGAAAAAATCGGCGAATTGCACGCCGCCCAGGCGCAACCGCTGAAAGCCCTCGAAGCGTTTGACCAAGCCCTGCCGTTGCGCCGCGCGCTGGAAGACCGCCGGGGCGAAGCCAGCACGCTCGCCCAATTGGGCAACGACTATCTGACCTTGGGTGTGGCGCAAAAAGCGCTGGATAATTTCACGCCAGCCCTGCCGCTTTATCGCGCCGTTGGCGACCGGCGCGGCGAGGCCAGTGTGCTTTACGGTTTGGCCCGCGTCGCATTTCTGCAAGAAATGCTCGCCGAAGCCCGCCAGTACATCGAAGCCGCTTTAACCATCGCCGAAGCCGTGCGCGCCGATGCCGGCAGCCAACAGGCGCGCACCTCTTACTTCGGCACCGTGCAGCAATACTACCAACTCGACGTTGACGTGCTGATGCAATTGCACCGCGTCCAACCCACAGCAGGTTTCGCCGCCCAAGCCTGGCAGACCAGCGAGCGCGCCCGTGCCCGCAGCTTGTTGGAAGAACTGGCCGACGCGCGCGCCGACATCCGCCAGGGCGCAGACCCGGCCCTGCTCGCGCGCGAACGCGAATTGCAGCAATTGCTCAACACCAAAGCCCAACGCCAATTGCAACTGCAAGAACAGCGCAGCGCCGAAACTTCTGTCAAAGGCTTGCAGCAAGATTTGAGCACGCTCGAAGACGAGTACCGCCAATTGCAATTCAAGCTGCGCCAAAGCAGCCCGCGTTACACGGCGTTGACGCAACCGCAACCGGTTGGACTGACGGAACTGCAACAGCAACTCGATGCCGACACGCTCTTGCTCGAATATGCGCTGGGGCCGGAGCGCAGCTATTTGTGGGCGGTGACGAAAACAGGGCTGACTGCCTATGAACTGCCCGCGCAAGCGCAAATCGCCAGCGCCGTGCAAACGCTCAACCGTTTGTTGACCGCGCGCGGTATCCGCGTTGTGGGCGAAACGCCGCCCCAGCAACGCACGCGGCTCGCCCAAGCCGACACGCAATTAAATGACGCAGCCCACGCGCTGAGCCGCCTGATCCTGTCGCCCGTCGCCGCACAACTCAAGCAACAGCCGCTGGTCATCATCGCCGATGGCGCGTTGCAATACGTGCCTTTTGCCATGCTGCCGGAACCAAGCAGAACGGAAGAGAAGGAAAGAGAGAATGCAGGAGCGCAATCCGCAATCCGCAATCCGCAATCCGCAATCCCCCTGATCGTAAATCACGAACTCGTCACGCTGCCCTCGGCCTCAACGCTGGCGGAATTGCGCAAAGCCTCGGCGGGCCGCACGCCTGCGCCAAAAATGCTGGCGGTGCTGGCCGATCCGGTTTTTAGCCGCGCCGATGCCCAGAGCCGCTTGAACACTGGCAAGACCGTTGCCGCCAAACCAGCGCCGCGCGCGCGCAGCATCCAGCACGAAGAAGAGAAACCTGCCGTCGCGCTGGGCCGCTTTCAAGCGCCGCGCTTGCCTTTCACGCGCCAGGAAGCCGAACGCATTTACGCGCTGGCCCCCGCCGAACAAAGCCTGAAAGCGCTGGATTATCAAGCCAGCCGCGCCACGGCGATGAGCGCGGAGCTGAGCCAATACCGCTATCTGCACTTCGCCACCCACGGCCTGGTAGACAGCGAGCACCCCGGCATGTCCGCCATCGTGCTCTCGCTCATAGACGAAAAAGGCCAACCGCAAAATGGTTTTTTGCGCGCCCACGAACTTTACAACCTGAACCTGCCCGCCGAATTGGTTGTGCTCAGCGCCTGCCAGACCGCCTTAGGCAAAGACTACAAAGGCGAAGGTCTGGTCGGCCTGACGCGCGGTTTTATGTACGCTGGCGCGCCCCGCGTCATCGTCAGTTTGTGGAACGTGAATGACAAAGCGACGGCGGAACTGATGGCGCGTTTTTACGAACGCATGCTCAGAGACGGCCAGCGCCCCGCCGCCGCCTTGCGCACGGCCCAGGTCGAGATGTGGCGGCAAAAGCAATGGGAAGCGCCCTATTACTGGGCGGCGTTTATGTTGCAGGGGGAATGGAAGTAAGCCCGCGCCTACTGGTTTCGGTAGTGGGTCAATGGGAAGAGAACCCAGCCGCAGATCAACGCCGACCAACGCAGATCAATTGAATGACGAACAGGATTGATCCGCGTTTTTCAGCGTTCATCGGCGGCAAAGTTTCTACCACAATCCGGTTTTCTTTTTCAGGTGAGGGGATCCCGCCCGCAATTCCGTTTGAAGAGGTAGGAGGAACTTTTATGACCAAGCGTATATCTTTGTTCGTTGCCATTCTCAGTCTGCTCAGCTTCGCCCAAATCGCCCACGGCCAAGACACGCGCGGCATCCTGCCCGAAGAGTTCATCAAGGCTCGCAAAGCCAAAGCCAAAACGGCAAACCCGGCGGCCAGGCGCAATCTTTATCGCAAAGCGACTGGCTCCGCTCAGCACGCAAACGCGGGCAATTTCGCGCAACTGGGCCTGACGATTTGGCGCTTGCGGCCAGCCAGGACGACCGACACCGGCGCACGCATCATCGTGCATCAAGAGGCCGAGACCATCGAATGGACGCCCGAACGCATCGCCGCCAACACGCCGTTGAGCCTGGGCGAACGCTTGCGCTTCAGCTTTGAAGCGCCGCGCGCCGGGTATCTTTACGTGATTGACCGCGAGCAATACGCCGATGGCAGCATGGGCGAACCGTCGCTGATCTTTCCCACCTTGCGCACGCGCGGCGGCGACAACCACGTCGAACCCGGCAAGCTCATCGAAATCCCCGGCCAGGACGACCGCCCGAACTATTTCACCCTGCGCCAAAGCCGCGCTGATCAAGCGGGCGAATTGCTGACCGTCATCGTCGTTGCCCAGCCCTTGCCCGGTCTGGAAATCGGCACGCAAGCCTTGTCGCTTTCGCCCACACAGGTGCGCCAATGGGAACAACAATGGGGCGCGCAAACCGAGACCTTCGAGATGGCGGGCGGCGCGGGCAAAGCCTGGACAAAAGCCGAGCAGGAAGCCGGGGCGGGCGGTACGCGCCAGTTGACGCAGGAAGAGCCGGGGCCGCAAACGATTTATCGGGTGGCGGTGAAACCGGATGCGCCCTTGCTGGTCAAAGTTGGGTTGCGCTATGGTCAAGCCACCCGCAAACCACGCCGTTGATGCCTGATAAAATTGATTAGGAAGAAGAGATTACGGAACAGCCGGAAATAACGGAATGGACGGAATGGCTTATGGATGAGGCCTTCCGTGTGTTCGGTTGTTTCCGTCTGTTCCGTAATCTCTTCCTTTCCTCGCAGGCAAAGCCACGTGTTGGCAACCCCGCCCACGTCCGCTACACTCATCGTTTGTTTTGTCGAACCAAATTCGTCCATGCAAGCAGGAGTCGTAGATGTCCGAACTGGAAGCGATCATCGTGCGCGGTGCGCGCGTTAATAATCTGAAAAACATCACGTTCACTCTCCCCTTCAACCAACTCACCGTCGTCACTGGCGTCAGCGGCTCCGGCAAGTCTTCGCTGGCGTTCGATACCGTCTACGCCGAAGGGCAGCGGCGTTACGTCGAATCGTTGTCGGCGTATGCACGCCAGTTTCTCGAACGCATGGACAAGCCGGATGTGGATGAAGTGCTCGGCATCTGTCCGGCGATTGCCATTAATCAGAAAAATTCGACGCGCAATCCGCGTTCGACCGTGGCGACGCAGACCGAGATTTACGATTACTTGCGGTTGCTGTTTGCGCGCATCGGCACGACGTTCTGTTACAACTGCGGGCAGGAAGTGAAACGCGACACGCCCCAATCCATCGCCGATGAAGTGCTGGCGTTGCCGACGGGCACGCGCTTTTACGTCCTGTTTCCCGCTGCGGCGGGCACCGAATACGTGCACGAAGAGCAGGTTCCCGAAGCCATCAATGGCGCGAAAAAGAAACGCGGCAAGGCAGCTCCGAAAAAGCCCGCGATCAACGTGCAGGCCCATTTGATGAGCCTGCTGCAACGCGGCTTCACGCGCCTGTTCACTGTCGCCGATCAACAGACCATTGAATTGCAAACGCCCGACAGTTTTACCGGCAAGGATTTTGACGGCGTGTATGTGTTAGTAGATCGTTTGGCGGTGCGCGACGACGTGCGTTCGCGGCTGGTGGATTCGGTCGAGACTTGTTACCGCGACGGGCATGGGCAGGCGGTGATTCAAACCGTGGGCGATAACCCACAGACGTTGGTTTACGCCGAAAAGTTTGCCTGCAAGCGTTGCAACATTGCTTACGTGCTGCCCGAACCGCAGCTCTTCAGCTTCAACAATCCGTTCGGTGCGTGCCCCAATTGCCAGGGCTTCGGCAACACAATCGGCGTGGATTTCAATCTGGTCATTCCCAATCGCGAATTGTCGCTCAAGGACGGGGCTATCGAACCGTTCACCAAACCGGCCTGGGAAGATTGGCGTGACGCGGTGCTCACCTTCGCCAAACGCGAGGGCATTCCCGCCGATGCGCCGTTTGCCAATCTGACGGCTGAACAGCAAAAAGCCGTGATCGAGGGGCGCACCGGGTTCAAAGGCATCACGGGCTTTTTCGATTATCTCGAAACCAAAAAGTACAAGCTGCACATCCGCGTTTTCCTCTCGAAATACCGCGGCTACACGCGCTGTCCGCACTGCGCGGGCGGACGGTTACGGCAAGAAGCGCGCGCGGTCAAAATCAACGGGCGTTCGTTGGGCGAAGTCAGCGCGCTTTCCATCCGCGATGCGCGCGCCTTTTTCAACGGCTTGCAACTGACCGTTGAGCAGATGGCGATTGCCGACCGGTTGCTGAAAGAGATCACTTCGCGGCTGAAGTTTTTGAATGATGTCGGCCTGGATTACCTCTCGCTGGATCGGCTGGCCTCGACGCTGTCGGGCGGCGAGGCGCAGCGCATTCAACTCGCCACGCATCTGGGGTCGTCGCTGGTCGGCGCGCTGTACGTGCTGGATGAGCCGAGCATCGGCTTGCATCCGCGTGATGGGGCGCGACTGATCAAACTGCTCGAAAACCTGCGCGACATCGGCAACACCGTGTTGGTGGTCGAACACGACGCCGAGATGATGCGCAACGCCGATCACATCCTCGACATCGGCCCCGGCGCGGGCGAACTCGGCGGCGAAGTGATTTACGAAGGCGCTTTCGCCGGGTTGCTCAAACACGAAGCCTCGCTGACGGGCCGCTACCTGCGCCACGAATTGCAGATCAAGGCGCCGACCGAACATCGCCCGCGCGGCAAGCATTCGATTCAACTGCGCGGCGCGCGCGAAAACAATTTGCAAAAGCTGGATGTCGAAATCCCGCTCGGCCAACTCGTTTGCGTCACCGGCGTGTCGGGCAGCGGTAAATCCACGCTCGTGCACACCTGCCTCTTCGCCGGATTGAAACACCAGCGCGGCGATTGGCAAGGCAACGTCGGCCAGTTCGCCTCGCTCGAAGGCGGCAAGTACCTAGACGACATCATTCTCGTAGACCAATCGCCCATTGGTCGCACACCGCGCTCGAATCCGGTGACGTACATCAAGGTCTACGACCTCATCCGCGAAGCCTTTGCCGAAACGCGCGAGGCGCAGGCACGCGGTTACAACCCCTCGCATTTTTCCTTCAACGTGCCCGGCGGTCGTTGCGAAACCTGCCAAGGCGACGGCACCGTCACCGTCGAAATGCAGTTCCTGGCCGATGTCGAACTGGTGTGCGAAGAGTGCAAAGGCACGCGCTTCAAATCCACGCTGCTCGAAGTCAAATATCGCGGCAAGAACATCCACGAAGTCCTCAACCTGACCGTGCGCGAAGCTATCGCCTTTTTCCAGCCCTTGCCGCGTATCGCGTCGAAGCTGAAAGTGCTGGACGATGTCGGCCTCGGTTATCTGCGCCTAGGCCAATCGGCGACCACGTTGTCGGGCGGCGAGGCCCAGCGCGTCAAACTGGCTTCTTACTTGACCAAAAAGGCGGGCGATCAATCGCTGTACATTTTTGATGAGCCGACGACTGGGTTGCACTTCGACGACATCAACAAACTGCTGGCGTCATTTCGCCGCTTGCTCGAAGCGGGCGCGTCCTTGATCGTGATCGAACACAACCTGGATGTCATCAAGACGGCGGACTGGATCATTGACCTGGGGCCGGAAGGCGGTGTGGGCGGCGGCGAATTAATTGCAGAAGGGCCGCCGGAAGCGATTATGCAGGTGGCAGAGTCGTATACCGGGCAGTATTTGCGGGCACATTTGCAACACGTGTCAGTAGCCCGACCGTGAGGGAGGGCGGGTGTCTAAGCCGGCCCATTGACTCGGCGCGCGAGCCTGCCCTCCCACACGGTCGGGCTACTGACACACCGTTATTCGTCAAGTTCTTCCACGTCTGGCAACTCGGCTTCGTCCGGCGGGAATTCGACGCGGTCGTACAGTTCGGCGAGCAACAGCGTGCAGCCGATGCTTGCCAAAGGGACGTGTTGCTCCAATCCTTCATACCGGCGGTACAACCAACTGCCATCCGCTTGGCGCTGGAAATGCTCGACCAGCGGCGCGCTTTGCGAGACCAGCACGTAATCGCGCAAGGTCGGATTCCATTTGCCGTAGCGTTGAAATTTCAAATTACGGTCGCGCAGTTCGGTCGAAGGCGAAAGCACTTCAAAGATGGCTGTTGGATTGGTGACGACGTCTTTGAAGTCGTCCAGTAATTCCGGCTCTCCGCAAATCACTACGGCATCGGGGTACGAAAACAAGCCTTTCGGTTTGCGCGGATTGTAAGGCAGTGGGCCACTGAGAATTTTGGTGTCTTTGGTACGCGCGCGGCAAGGCTTGCCCTTGAGTTGTTGCTGCAAGTCAGCCGCCAAATTGAGGCTGACATCGCCATGTGCCCAGCTTTCCCCCGCCATTTCGTAAATCTCGCCGTCCAAGTATTCGTGCCGTTCGTCGGCGTCGCGTTCAAGGCGCAAATACTCTTCGGGCGTGTAGCGCGGTGCGGGCGGTTGTGGTGGCAGCTTGCTTTGCGGTGTTGCCATTTGGTTTTTCCTCCTTGCTAAAAACGAACTGATCTTAACCCAGCGATTGAAGGTTTGTCAGCGTTTGCCAGCCGCCGCTTCCAAAGGATTCTCAGGCCAGGCGTGGCGCGGATAGCGGCGGCTGAGTTCGCGCCGAATGGCCGGGTAATGGCGTTGCCAGAAACCCGCCAGATCGCTCGTCACTTGCACCGCGCGCTGATTGGGCGCGAGCAGATGCAGCACCAAGGCGACACGGCCACCGGCAATTTTCGGCCCTTCTTTCATGCCGAAAAAATCCTGCAAGCGCGACTCGATCCAGGGTGTTTGGTGACGCGTGTAATTGACGCGCACCTGGCGGCGTCCGGTTAGCGTGATGGCATCGGGCGCATGTTGGGCGAGCAGGCGTTGCTGTTCGTTGGTCAGTTGTTGTCGCAGGACTTCAACCAATCCGCCCTTACTGGCTGCCGCGCGCAACTCGGCGAAGCTTTTCAAGCCGTCGCAAAGCTGCACCAAAGCTTGCTGAATTTCTGCTTCGCCAAAGTTGGGCAAGTTGGCTTCGGGAAAAGCGGCGGCGATGAAATCAGCACGCGCGCAAAACTGTTCGACCTTTTCGGGGTCTACGAATTTCTGCAAACCGGTGGCCAGCGCGGCTTCGGCCAGCACGTGCGCAGCTTCAGGCCCGTGGATTTGCTGGACGCGGCTTTCATCAAGCACCAGTTGGTCGTAAAGCAGTCGCTGGAAGACTTCGACGCGCTCGGCCTGGGCGTTCCAACGCGCTTCGGTGACTTCGCGCAACTGGTCGGCAAAGAGATCAATCAGCGATTCGGGTTTGATTTCCGAAGCGAGCCGCACCAGCGTGCTGCCGCGCTGCCCGGCTGCGACGTTGCGTTGCTCGGCATCCAGCGCGAGCAGGAAAGCGCTTTGTTGGACGACGCTGGCTTCGGACAATTCAGCCGCACCGCCCGCGCACAGCAATAGCTCGCGATTGTCGCCTTTCAGTGTGCGGCGTTTGGCGACGCGGTCGGGATACCCGGCTAGTAAGGCAAGCAACAGGGCTTCGTCTGTGTCTGAGGCTGGCCCTGGGTACGCACGCATCCCTGCGTGCCGGTGATCGTTCGCCCCTCGGCTCGCAGCGTTATCCTTTGCGCACAACCGCACCAGTTGTTTGCGCACGCGCTCCACGGCCAACACCGTGCCGACTTCCAAATCCATTTCCTGCAAGCGTCCCGGCGCGAAGTTGACGCGGGCGGCTTCGGCAAAACGATCCAGCCGTTCGAGCACATCGCTCGGCCCGGTGTGTTTGGCGCGGCACGGCGCGCGTGGCCCGCCCGCAAAGAGGTTGCTGGCGTGGATGTCGCGTTCGCCAAGTAGCGCCGCGATGGTGCAGGCGTCCGCCGCCGCGCCGCGCGTTTCGGCTTCGACCAGCAAGCGCGCCTGGCGTGGATGCAGCGGGAAGCGCAGCATCCGTCTGCCGATTTCGGTGAGGCGACCTTGCGCATCAAGCGCGCCGAGTTTGCGCAGCAATTCATCGGCTGCATTGAGGGCTGGCGTCGCGGGCGCTTCAAACCAAGCAAAGTCGGATAAGTCAGCGATGCCCGCCGCGTGCAATTCGAGCGCAGCTTCGGCCAGATCGAGGCGCTGGATTTCGGGCGCATCGTGCTTGGGGCGGACTTGGAAGTCTTGCGCGGTGAACAACCGCAAACAGCGTCCGGGCCGTGTGCGACCGGCGCGCCCAGCGCGTTGTGTGGCGGAGGCTTGGCTGATGCGTTGGACTTGCAACGTGGGCAAGCCCGACCAGGGCGAATGCGCGGCGACGCGGGCGAGGCCGGAATCAATCACCGCGACGACGCCGTCAATCGTGACGGAGCTTTCGGCGACATTGGTCGAGAGGATCACTTTGCGTTGCGCGGCAGGCGTGACGGCGCGGTCTTGCTCAGTAGGTGAAAGCTCGCCGTGCAGGGGCAGCACGAGCAAGTCGTGTTGTGTGGCCAGCGTTGCGCATGCGGCTTGGGCGCGGCGAATCTCTGCCGCGCCGGGCAGGAAGACGAGCACATCGCCGTCGAGCTTTTCATTCAACAAACGCTGCAAGGCTGCGACGACCTGTTCGGCCAATGGGCGCTGATCTTCGCGGGGCGCGTGTTCGATGGCGACGTCGAATCGTTTGCCCTCTGATCGCAACACGGGCGCTTGCAGAAACGCGGCCACGGGCGCGGCGTCGAGCGTGGCCGACATGGCGACCAGCTTTAAGTCAGGCCGCGTGGTTCGTTGCAGGCGGCGCAGCAACGCGAGCGCGAGATCGGCTTGCAGATGGCGTTCGTGGAATTCGTCGAGCACGACGATACCAACATTGCGCAGTTGCGGATTGTGGAGCAGCTTGCGCGTCAGCACGCCTTCGGTCAGGAAGCGCAGGCGTGTTTGCGGGCTGGCGACTTCTTCAAAGCGGACTTGATAGCCGACGGTTTCGCCCAGGCGCGCGCCGCGCTCTTCGGCGACGCGGTGCGCGGCCAGGCGCGTGGCGAGGCGGCGCGGTTCGAGCACCCAGACTTCGCCTTTGACGATGTGGGCGTCAAGCAAGGCGGCGGGCACACGCGTGGTTTTGCCCGCACCGGGTGGGGCTTCGAGCACTAAGTTGGCGGATTGCCGGAATTGGGCGATGAGGGCGGGCAGGACGTCGTCAATGGGAAGTGGCTGCATCGCGTTAGACTCAGTGGCTTCAAATTTCAGCTTGTGGCGAAGTGTTGTACTTGAGGGCCGATTCTTGATTCCTGACAAGCAAAAAATGAGCGCTGATTTTCTGCTGAGCAAGAATCAGGAACCGGGAATCAGTTTGCGCCCGCAGCGCTAAGTTTCTCTTCAATTTTGGAACTATTGAGACTACTTCCGCCCCAACTGAATTGCTTTCTCCTCAATGTCTTTGCGGCGTAAATAATGTCCGTCGCGCAGGAGGGAAACGTGAAAACGCTCTTCAATTAAAGGCAGATCATCGGTGGTAAGCAGCGCTTCCTGCTTTTCGCGCTCAGACATTTCCTGACAGGTGACGGTAAATGCGCCACCGATTTCATTGAAGAGGCGTTCAAATAAAGAGTTCAGGTCGGTGGTCAAAAGAGACTTCTTGCTGAAATAATTGAGTTGAACATTGGCTTCCATAACTGCTTCCTCAGAATCATGACGACTGCCAAACAGCACCGCTAAAAATGTCGAGAAATTCTACCACCATCATTTTACGTTCAACACCGGTGGCCGGATCACGCAAGGAAACAGTCTCGCCTGCCACCTGATCAACCACCACAAAATGACCTGGATTGCCACCGAGACGGGCGATGAAATGCCCGTGTGCGGCCAACGTCAGCAATTCCTGGTATGTGCCTTCAAGATAACCGCCTTTCCGACCGTGAGAAAACCGGTTCAGGTTTTCGGCCAGCGCTTGTGGCGTCAAGCCGCGATACCAGCCTTGGGTGAGGTTGGCTTGGAAAACCTGCACGCCCTTTTCGGCCAGCAACTGTTGCCCGCAAGCGCAGCCGCAACTATGGCGAGTCAGTTGCTTTTTCATGGTTGGCAATAGGCGGGCAAGACCCGCTGGCTTTGCTTTACCCGCGGTCTCTTGCCAAGGAATCTGCGTCCGCTTGTTCGCAGGTTCCTTGGCAACAACTTATTCGCCTGCTTTATGCGGCGTGCTTTGGTAATGCTCCGCCAGCAAATCCTTGCCGAAATCGCCGTTGAAATCGCGCCAGACCGTATGAATGTGATTGTTGTTGTTCTGGGTATCGTCGTATTCGATCATAAACGTCTTGCTCTGGATGCGGTAATAGTGCCCTTCGTTTTTGTTGATGCTGCCGGCCCAGCCAAAGTAAATCGTATCCAGCCCGGCCTTCTTCAAATTGTCGCGGCGCAGCTTGGCGACATCGTCCGGCACGCGGGCGAGATATTCGTCAATCAGCTTCATCAACTTGTCTTTTTGTTGCGCGTTGAGTTGGCTATAGGCAATGCCTTTGGGATCGAGGGGATCGGCTTTGGTCTTGCCGAGAGTGAAGATGTCGCCGGGCGCGGTCTTGTCATAAATCGCGATGGCGCGCTGTTTTTCATCCAGCAGTTGAATCAGTTCGCGGCCTTTGTCCTCTTCGTTGGGCAGTGCGCGGAAACCCGTGCGCGGGCCTTGGCGGACTTCCGCCGGGTTGTCGCCGAGTCCGAGCGGCGCATCGGCCAGCAATTCGCCTTTGATGATGGTGAAATTGAGCGAGACGTGATGGCCCTCGAAGCGCCAGCCCCATTTGTCTTTGGCGCCGGGCGTGCCGTAAATCGAGACGAAATACAGCATCTCATCGCGCGGGAAGCGGCGGTTCGGGCCTTCCAGTTCGCGCAGCACCGGTTCGAGGCTCATGATGCCGGTGACTTTCTGGTAGCCATACGCGCTCAGCCCGGTTTGCAAAAAAGCGTGCGCGAGTTTTTGTTGCGCCTCATTCATTTCTTTGAGCGGCAGCCCCTTGCGTTCGCGCGGCACATACGTCCAATCCATGCGGTTGGCATCGTCAAAGCCGATGACGGCTTTGGCTTTCTGTTCGGGCGAAAGCGCAGCCAGGAACTTGTTGGCGGCGTCAGCCATTTGGGCGGTCGTGCGTAATTTGGCGTGGCTTTGATAGCCGAACCAGGCGACAAAAGCGGCGACGGCCAGGTAGGCAGCAATTAAAACAGTGCGTTTGAAAGCAGGGCGTTGCATAGTGATCTCCGGTGAATTGGAAGTGGATCGCGATCTTTGCTAGCGGTGCGGGCAATGTATGCCGGGATACTGGGCAAGTCAATCGCTGGGCCAGAGTTGCCAAACTTCCGGGTCTACCCTATTTTGATGAAGAATTTCGTTGCTACCTTCACCTCACACACTTAGATCCGAACCAAAGGAGACTGATTATGGCAGCGCTGCGTTTTATGCTGTGCGCTTCGGTGCTGATGGCCGCGTGCCTCATTGTGTTGGCGCAAGACAATCCGTTTTTGGGCAAATGGGACATCACAGGCGTCGGGCCGCACAGTAGTTTTGTTTACTGGCTGGAGGTCAAACTGGAAGACGGCAAACTGACCGGCTACTTCCTCAATCGCACCGGCAGTGTGCTGAAAGTGGCTGACATCAAGCTGGAAAATGATGAACTCGTGTTCACCCCCGCAGGTTCCAGACCCGGTGCGCCGCCGCTGCCGAGCCATCACGCCCATTTGAATGAAGACAAGGACAAGCTTTTAGGCATGGTTACAGTGGGCGGGGAAGACATCGCCTGGCTGGGTGTGCCCGCGCCTAAGTGGGGCGAAGCCAATGCGAACAAAAAACTCAAACTTGGCACGCCCGTGGCGCTTTTCGACGGTAAGCATTTAGCCAATTGGGAAGGTCAGCATAAAGACAAAGAGATGGGTTGGAACATCGTTGACGGGGCCATGACCAACGAACCGCAGGCCAACAATCTGGTCTCGCGCCATCGTTTCCAGGACTTCAAGATTCATTGCGAATACAAAGTTGAAAAGAACAGCAACAGCGGCATCTATTTGCGTGGGCGTTACGAATTGCAAGTGCTCGACGATTTCGGCAAGCCGCCGGAAAGCCATAGTCACATGGCGTTGTATAGCCGCGTCGCGCCCAAAGTGAATGCCAGCAAACCCGTGGGCGAGTGGCAAATTATGGAGGCCACCATCGTCGGCAATCGCCTGACCGTCATCCTGAACGGCCAGAAAGTGCAGGACAATATCGTGATTGATGGCATCACGGGCGGCGCGCTCGATAGTAATGAAACCGAGCCGGGGCCAATCATGATTCAGGGCGATCACGAGAAAATTACGTATCGGCGTGTGATCGTGACGCCGATTTTGAACTGAAACCAGGTGCGCAAGTTCGGAGACTTTTGCACGTGACACTGTTCTGGTTTGCCCCTTTGTGCCGAAGAGAGGTTGGAAAGGTGAGAGTTGATGGATATTGCTGACAAGGTCTTTTCAAAGGCAGCCAAGCCGAAATTGCCGCAACGGCGGTGGGCCGGTTGGGCCGAGACCCTTTACGCAGCTTTGAAGCCCGGGCCGGACGCTTGGGGCGGGGCGATCACCGGAGCGGTGGCGGCGGGGGTCACGCTGGTGATGTTGATGACCTCGTCCTTTCACAGCGGACTGGGCACGGTCGCCGATGCGATTTTCGTGGTGCTGGCGGCGTTTCTGGGCATTCAGTTACTGAAGTTTTTGATCAATGGTTTGTTGGCGTTGTTGCGCGCCGTGCCGAAGGCGGTTCTCAGTTCGATCCTCAGCGCAGTCCTGACGGTTTTCCTGGTGCCGATGTTAATGGGCAACCCGAATCCATTGCTGGCGCTATTTGCGTTGGTCGTCGTGTTGGAAGCCTTGTTTGGTATGTGCATCGCCGCACTTTGGGGTGGAGAACTAAAGCGAGCGAACTGGCTTAAACGTATTGTCGTGGGTGGGGCGTTAGGGCTGACGCTGGCGGGCAACGTAATGCTCTTTTATTGGCTGGCGAATGGCGGCAGCGATGAACCTTTGGCACAGGCCAGCTTGCTGGCCGGGAAGAAGGACCTGCCATTAGCCGCACCCGATCCGGCGGCCCCCGGGCCTTTCGCGGTCGAAACGCTCTTTTACGGCAGCGGCACTGACCGGCAACGGCCAGAGTATGGGCAAGGGGTAAGCCTGAAAACTGCGCCGGTGGATGCGCGTTTGCTCTTGCCCTTTTGGCATGGTTATAAGGCCAAACTGCGGCAGTGGTATTGGGGCTTCGGCCCTGACCGGTTGCCGCTCAACGGACGTGTCTGGTACCCCAAAGGTGAAGGCCCCTTTCCGCTCGTGATCATTGCGCATGGCAATCATGCGATGGAAGTGCCCTCGGACGCGGGCTATGCCTACTTGGGCGAACTGCTGGCGAGCCGTGGTTTCATTGTGGTGGCCGTGGACGAAAATTTCTTCAACGTTTCGTGGTCGGGTGATTGGGAGGGCAAGGCGATGGCGGCGCGGGCCTGGATATTATTGCAGCATTTGCGGGTCTGGCGCGGCTGGAACGAAGCGGCGGAGAATCCTTTTTACCGTAAAGTCGCGCTCGACCGCATTGCGCTGCTCGGCCATTCGCGCGGCGGCGAAGCCGTGGCGGTGGCGGCGCTGTTTAACCGGCTTTCGCATTATCCCGATGACGCGCGGCTCAAATTCGATTTTCACTTCGACATCCGCACCGTCGTGGCCCTGGCGCCCACGGCGGATTACTATCAACCGGCGGGGCAGCCGCTGACGTTGACCGATGTCAATTACCTGCTGATGCACGGCGGACATGACAGCGACGTGGCGGTCTTTCTGGGCAGCCGCCAATATCAGCGCGTTAAATTCAGCGGCGCCGGAGACTGGCATAAATCCTCGATTTATCTCTATCGCGCCAATCACAGTCAGTTCAACACCGCCTGGGGCAGTGCGGATTGGAGCCAGCCGTTCGGGGTCTTGCTCAACCGCAAGCCATTGTTTAGCGGCGCAGAGCAACGCCAAATTACGAAGCTGTATGTCTCGGCCTTTCTCGACGCGACCTTGCGCGAGCGGCGTGCCTATTGGCCGCTCTTCCGCACGCAGCAGGCCACGGCGGACTGGCTGCCAGCCACGATTAGCTTGCAGCAGTATCAGGATTCCAGTGTTCATATCCTGAGCGATTACGAGGAAGACGTGGATGTCGCGACGGCGAGTGTGCCCGGTGTCTTGATCGAAGGCGGCAATCTGGAAGTCTGGCGCGAAACGAAGCTGCGCTTGCGCTTGGATGAAGAGGCAAACCAGGCAAACAATGTCGCGCGGTTGGAATGGACGCCCGGCGCGCCGCCCGCATTTTATCGCTTCACGTTGCCGGCGGGGTTGGCCACAACCTGGAAGCTCGATGAAACGGCGCGGCTCACGCTGGCCTTGGCGAATGACAGCGCGAACCGCCAGACGGTTGAGCTGATGCTGGAATTAACGGATGCCGAAGGCGCGCACGCGCGGTTACCTTTGCGCCGCTTCGCCGCCTTGAATCCGCCCTTACCCATTCGGCTCGCCAAAATGGCCGCGCTCGAATCCTGGCTGCTCAAACCGGCGGAGTTGGTTCCGCAAACCATCGAACTGCCGTTGGCGGAATTCGTGCGCGCCAATCCGTTGTTTAAGCCTGCCCATTTGGCGACGATTACGTTGCAGTTCGACCGGCAGACGGCGGGCGCGGTGGTGTTGGATGAAGTCGGGTTCAGCCGGGAAAATTAGACGTTATCGGGAAGAGGGATTAACCACGGGGAACACCGGGGAAGAGGGGGGAAGCACAAACTGAACCAGCAGATCGCCACTCTTCCTCCGCATGTATTTTGCTTGGTTTCCCCGTGCGCCCCGTGTGCCCCGTGGTTCGTTCGTTGCTTAATCCCGATAAGGTATATTGAAGCGACAGAGCATGCCCACTCGCAAAAAAATCTATTTCTCGATTGCCGCCCTGGTGGCGCTGCTGATTGGCGGCACGCTCGGTTATCATTTTATTGAAGGCTGGCCGCTGTTCGATGGTTTGTACATGACCGTCATCACGCTGGCGACCATCGGTTACGGCGAGGTGCAAACGCTCTCGCAAACGGGCCGGGCCTTTACGATTGTCTTGATTGTCTTTGGCGTGGCGTTCTTCGGCTTCCTGCTTTCGACGCTGACGCAGGCGCTGATCGAGAGCGAGCTTGCCAATACTTTAGGGAGGCGCAGAGTGTTTCGTGACATCAGCCAATTAAAAAATCACTACATCCTGTGCGGCGCCGGCAAGGTCGGCCTGCGCATCATCGAAGAGATCAAAAAGAAAGGCGAAGAGTTCGTCATCATCGAACGCGACGAACAGGTCGCCGAACGCCTGTTGACGCAGGGCCATTTGGTGTTGATCGGCGATGCGACGGATGAAGCCGTCTTGGAAGGCGCGCGCGTGGCGACGGCCCGCGCCTTGATTACAGCGGCATCCAGCGACCCCGAAAATGTGTATATCGCGTTGACTGCGCGCGGCATGAATCCGGAGTTGTATATCGTCTCGCGCGCCACCGACGCCCACGCCGAACGCCAGTTGATGCGCGCCGGGGCCAACAAAGTCGTCTCGCCCGCGCTGATTGCCAGCCATCGCATGGCCCAGGCGGCCCTGTCGCCCGCCGTGGCTGATTTCATCGAATTGACCACCATGACCGAATCGCTCGATCTGCATTTCGATCAGATTCGCATCGCCGCTGGTTCACCACTCGACGGCCAAAAAATTAAAGAGGCGAATGTGCGGGCCGAATATAACGTGATGCTGGTCGCCATTACGCCAGCGCAGGGCGCGATGATTTTCAATCCGAAGGGCGAACAAACCTTGCACGCGGGCGATATGTTGATTGCCATTGGCAATCGGGCGGGCTTGAGCCATCTGGCGCGCGTCGCCGCCGCCGAACGCGGGCACAAAGCCAAATCATAAGATTCGAGCCTGGGCGAAGCTGTCTTCGCAACAAAGTTGGCGAGCAAGCCTGACCGGAAAACTGCTTGCCAGATATGTCGCCGTCTGAGTAACATACAAAACGCATTCAGTGCTGCCGTGTCCCCCCAGTGGCAACTGTTCGCTCCGTAGCAAATCCGCACTTTACGGTTGGCGCGCAAAAGATTCGACAACCCCGAATATATGAAGCTTCCTTCGCTCCTGAATTTAGTCACGGATGATTTAGCGATTGACCTCGGCACCTCGCGCACGCGGGTCTTTGCCCGGGGCCGCGGCATCGTGGTGAATGAACCGTCGCTGATGGCCTACGACATGCCTTCGCGCGAAGTCGTCGCCGTTGGCCTGGAAGCCCTCGAACTCGAAGGCCGCGCCTCTGAAGACATCCAAATCATCAGCCCGCTGCAAGACGGCGTCGTGGCCGATTCCACCTTTGCCGGAAAGTTGCTGAGCAACTATTTGAAGAAAGCCCGCGATGGGCGTTCCAGCATTTCGCGCCGCGTGTTGATCTCAGTGGCTTCGGACGCCAGCGATATTGAACAGTACGCGCTGCGTTACGCTTCCAAAGAAGCGGGCGTCACGAATGTTCATTTCATCAACAAAGGCCTGGTCACGATCTTGGGCGCGGGCATTGATCCTGACGATCAACGCGCCACCTTGGTGGTGGATGTGGGCGCGGGCACGACAACGATTGCCGCGATGGTGCACAACCATCTGATTTTTACGCGTACCTTGCGGCTGGGCGGCAACGATATGGATAAAGCTTTGGTCGAGATGGTCAAGGCCAATCACAACCTGCACGTCGGGCCGCGCACCGCCGAGCGCGTCAAGATCGAATTGGGCTGCGCCGTGCCGCTCGATCAAGAGCAGACCACGATGGTCAAAGGCCGCAGCGCCGTCAACGGCCATCCCGAAATGGCCTTCGTCAACAGCATCGAAATTCACGAAGCCATCGAACCCGTCGTCGCGCGCATCAGCCGCGCCGTGCAGGACGCGCTGGAATCGCTGCCGCCCGAAGCTTCCGGCGATATTTATGATCGCGGCATCATCCTGGCGGGCGGCGCTTCGCTGCTGACGGGTTTTGACGAACGGATGATGAAAGACACGGAACTGGCTGTCTCGCTCACCGAAAGCCCGGCACGCGCGGTGATTCGGGGGCTGGGAATGTTATATGAAAATCCGCTCGCGTTACGGCAGGCGATTTTGAAAGGGGACTAGCGGCAAAAAGGGCCGCCAGCATCTCAAAGACGCTGGCGGCCCTTTTGTGTTGTGCGTGGCATGCCTATAATGCCCCGCGAGCCGAGATTCAAATTGACGAGGTGCGATCTTCAGACGAATTACTTACGCTGACCGTATTCAATTCGCTACGTCGCCAGTCAGGCCGGGTTTGGCAGTCCGCCCGCGCGTGACCCAGCCTTTTGCGCGCCCATCAGCACTGCACAAACAATCCAAACCGCATTCAATTCAAGCAACCGTAAACTGCTCACCCAACCTGATGACGGAAAACGTGGCTGGCAAGGCCAACGCCAACGCGCGTGCTCCTTTCGCTGGTTGTGTGGGGATGTCTTTTTCGTTTTGCGCCAGCGACCACGATGCTGTGCGCGCCAACAAACTGAAAGGGAAGCGCCGATGAATGGAAGGGTACTGGTTTTGAATTCGACCTACGAGCCAATCAACGTCTGCACGACGCGCCGCGCCATCGTCATGATCTTGAAAGGCATCGCCCGCACCGAAGAGAAGCATGCGCAGCATTACCGTTCGTCACACACGCACATCCACGTGCCCTCGGTCATCCGCTTGACGCAATACGTGCACATCCCCTATGAACGCAAGAGCCTCTCGCGCAAAAACATCCTGCTGCGCGACCATTACATCTGCCAATACTGTGCCCGCGTCCTGCCCACCGCCGAGTTGACGCTTGACCACGTGATCCCGAAATCGCGCGGCGGCGGTTCGGGCTGGGACAATCTGGTGACCTGCTGCAAACGCTGCAACAATCGCAAGGGCAATCTGCTGCCCGAAGAAGCCGGCATGCGCCTGCTCAAACGCCCGCAATCCTTCAGCCACAACGTCAATCGCCAGATCATGCGTTACCTGGGCCGCAGCGACGAAGCCTGGCGCAAGTATTTGTTTTATGAATCTTAGCTGCTTGGCTCCTGGGTACGCACCGCTTCCAGCGTGCAGCCTGGGAAGTTGCGCTGGTCAGCCGATAGCTCTGACTTGACGCCTGCACGCTGGAAGCGGTGCGTACCCAGGTGTGGTTTGTAACGTTTCGACCTGCCTTTCCACTTGCACATGCGGTTCGTTTGCCTGCACCACATTCCCCCCAAAGTTCAAATTGTTCGCGGAGGATTCATGCTCAAATACAGCCGAGGTGTTGTTGGACTACTCTGTCTTGCCAGTTGTGTCGGTTGGGCGGCGTTCAATACCGGCACGGCCCAAGCACAACGAGAACCGGAAGAAACAACCCCCAAACAGCAATGGACACCGGAAAAATTAGCCGCCGAAAAATGGCTGCTGCACGAATGGCACGAGCAGCAACTAGCCGCGCTGCCCGATGACGAACGCCAACGCCTGGCCGCCGACATCATCTTGCAGGATGTCAGCGACATCTCGGTGATCCAAAACAGCAATCTGATCGCCCGGCAGCCCAACAACTTCGATCTCAACGGGCGCACGTTGAATTTTGCGCCCGCTGGCCGAGGCTACGTCATCAGCAACGTGGGGCTGGCCTTTGATAACAACCTGGGCAGCAAACTTGATCTCGTCGCCGCGCCCGCCGTCAATCCCAAGCCCGGCGCGCAACCAGGAGATGATGCTTACGTGGGGCAAGACCTGGGGTTTAGCTTTCCGCTCTTTGGCGACGGTTACACCATCGTCGCCATCGCCAGCAATGGCAGCCTGACGTTTCGCAATGCGGGTGCCGTCACCGAGGGGTTTAACCTGGCCTCCGTCGCCAGCGAAACGTTGATTGATTTGCGCACCGGGCCGCCGCGTTTGGCGCCGTATTGGCACGATCTCGATGGCCGCCCAGCCAGCACGCCCGGCACCAACGGCGTTTATTTTCGCCGCGAAACCGACCGCGCCGTCATCACCTGGAACAACATCCGCGACTTTCCGAACGACCCGCAGCGCGATAAAGGCGTGCAGCGCTTTCAAGTCATCATTTTTCGTGATGGGCGCATCAGCTTCAATTACGACACCGTGCAACTCACCTCGAAGGCCCTGGTCGGACTCACGCCCGGCGCGGCGTTCAATTCGCCGGTATCCGTGAATTTCAGCAGCATCCCGGCCAGCGTTTTCAGCAGCGCCATCGCCGAGTTTTTCACGCTAGATCCGGGCATTGACGAATTGGCGGTGGCCAAGACCTTTTTGCAAAACCATGCGAATCGCGACGCCTACGATTTTATCTACGTGATGACCGATTTTTACTACGACCTGAGTGGTGCGCAGGCGGCCTATCTGCCCGTGCGGAACGAGGTCAGCGGCATCGGGTTGAACACCTTCGACAACGACCCGAATGGCGCGCTGGGAGCGCGGCGCATTCAGGGCATCATCAGCTTGAGCAACATCAGCGCGCTCTATCCCGATTCGCCGGTGGCGCGCTTTCTGGGGGCTTACAACGTGTGCGGCGTGCTGGCGCAACAGACGGGCCAGCGCTGGTTGGCGGCGGCGCGCACCACGGGCAGCGATGCCAAAGTGTTGCTCGGACGCGACGAAGCCAATTGGAGCACCTTCTTTAACACCGAGTCTGGCATGAGCAGTCCCGCCGCGCGTCGTTCTTCGGTGATGGAGGGGAATTACTGGGAAGAGATTAGCGGCGGGCGTTATATGTCCAACAGCCTAGCCGATGGTTATTCGCAACTGGATCAATATCTGATGGGATTGCGTCCTGCCAATCAGGTGGGCGATTCGTTCGTGCTGACGAATC
Source organism: Acidobacteriota bacterium (assembly GCA_016196035.1). Classification (NCBI taxonomy): domain Bacteria; kingdom Pseudomonadati; phylum Acidobacteriota; species Acidobacteriota bacterium. The sequence goes on from JACPYM010000031.1 coordinate 111,614, forward strand.
TGACCAGCAATGGCGGCGTTGATCGCGCCTTCGGCGTGCGCGCCGGAATCGTGGTGACAGGCACGCGCCAACCTGTGACCGTCAACGACATCGTGGCCGCGAATGGCGGACGTTCGCCTGATGTCAACGCTGCGCGCAAGAACTTTCGCGCAGCCTTTGTGCTCGTCACGCGCAGCGCCCAGGCGTCAACCGAGACGATCACCAAGATCAATAGATTGCGGCTGGCATTTGAGAGTTACTTCGCCCAGGCGACCAACTATCTGGGCAGTATTAACACCGGCATTGCGGAACAGCCGACCTCACGCGTTATCGCGGCAGCCTCGGCGGCTAGTTTCAAAACTGTCGTCGCGCCGGGCGAGATTGTCGCGCTCTTTGGTGCCGATCTCGCAGGCGGACGTTTTTCCGCCCAGACCCAACCATTGCCGACGACGCTGACGGGCGTGCAATTGCTGGTGGATGGCATACCCGCGCCGCTCTTTTTCGTGTCGCCGGGTCAGATCAATTTTCAAGTGCCGCGCACGGTGGCGGCGACGACGCTTTCGCCCGGCTTCAATTCCGCGACCGCGCTGCTCGAAGTCCTGCGCGACAACCAACTCATCCGCCTCGGCACCGTGCAAGTAGCGCCCGTCACGCCCGGCCTTTTCACAGTCAAAGCCAACGGCGCGGGTGAGGTGTCCGCCGTGGATGCCTTGCGCGGCACGGCGGGGCCTTTTGAGGCTAAACAAGCCAACGGCCAGCCCAACGTCCTGGCGGTGTTCGGCACAGGATTGGGGCTGGATGGAACCGATGTGAGCGGCGACCAGGCGGGCAGTGTGCGCGTGAGCTTTGATGGTGTGGCCGGGAATGTTTTGTATGCGGGCCGCGCGCCGGGCTTTGTCGGGCTGAATCAATTCAACGTCCAGTTCCCGGCGAACATCGCTTCAGGGGCGCGCACAATGGTCATTACGCGCAATGGCCTTCCGAGTCAGGCTGTGACGGTGACGATTCGTTAAGGCGCGCAGGCCAAGCAGAGATTACGGAACAGACGGAAATAACGGAACAAACAGAGAAACCAACTGAGGTTATCGCGCCGTCTGTTCCGTTATTTCCGTCTGTTCCGTAATCTCCTTTTTCTTCACCCGACATCGTCTGCCGGCAACTTATCCTGAAACTGATCTTCGTCCTTCAGTTCCTTCTTCAACCGCTGCAACTCGCGTTTCAACTCTTCGACGATCTTCGTGTAGGCTGGATCGCTGTAGAGGTTGTGCATCTCGCCTGGGTCTTTTTGCAGGTCATACAGTTCCCACTGATTCAGCTTGTTGAAGAAAATCAGCTTGTAGCGCTGCGTGCGCACGCCGTAATGCGCCGCGACGTTGTGATGCAGCGGATGGTAGTAGCGGTAATACATCGAAGTCCGCCAGTCCCGTGGCATGCGGCCCGTCAGCAAGGGCAGGAAGCTGCGGCCCTGCATATCGGCGGGCACTTTTTCACCCGCCGCGTCCAGCATCATCGGCGCAAAATCCACGTTGAGAATCATCCCCTTGCTGACGCTGCCCGCTTTGATCTTGTTCGGCCAACGAATGAGGAAGGGCATGCGCAACGACTCTTCGTACATAAATCGCTTGTCAAAAAAGTTGTGCTCGCCGAGGAAAAAGCCCTGATCCGAGGTGTAAATCACGATAGTGTTCTTGGCTAAGCCGCTCTTATCCAGCCAATCCAGCACGCGCCCGATGTTGTCATCCACCGAGGCTACGCACGCCAGGTAATCGCGCATGTAGCGTTGATACTTCCACCGCTTCAAGGCCGCGCCGCTCAAGCCTTCGGGCGGTTTCATCTTCAAATCGCTTTCATTCAAATCAACGTCAATGTGCATCGTGGATTGCCGCGCCGCGTCCGACTTGCCCTTGTAATCGTCGTCAAAGGTCGCCGGGATAGGCACTTCGACATTCTCGAACTGCTTGCGATGCTTCTCGTCCGGCTGCCAGTTCCGATGCGGCGCTTTGTGGTGGTACATCAGAAAGAAGGGCTTGTCCTGCGGGCGCTTCTGCATAAATTCCAGCGACAGGTCGGTGATGATGTCGGTGGCGTAGCCGGGATATTTTTTGCGCTGTCCCATCTCAATCATCATCGGATCGAAATACGCGCCCTGACCGGGCAGTATGTTCCAGTAATCAAAGCCCGCCGGTTTGCCCTCGTCAGGCCGTTGCGGATCGTTGCCGCCCAAATGCCACTTGCCGATCATCCCGGTGTAATACCCGGCTTGTTGCATGTACTTCGACAGCAACGGCTGCGTGTTGTCTATGTGATTGAAGACAGGCACGCCGTTGATGTGCGCGTATTTGCCCGTCAGGATGGCGGCGCGGCTGGGCGTACAAATCGAATTGGTGACGAAGCAGTTCTCGAACTTCATCCCCTCTTTCGCCAGCCGGTCAATGTTGGGTGTCTGAATCAGCTTGCTGCCATAGGCGCTGATCGCATGCGCGGCGTGGTCATCGGTCATGATGAAGATGATGTTGGGCTGCTGCGTGGCCGTGCGTTGCGATTGAGCTTGGCTTAGCGGCAGACCCAGCAGCAGCAAGGACAGTCCGAGCAGTAGGGAACGAGTAAAGGTTTTCATAGGTGACTCCTAAATGGTGTGATAGACAGAAATGATCGGCTCAATGCCTGTTTCTTTTTGTCATGACGAACCGAACTTCCTCTTCGTGCCCATTCTGCCTTCTCAATTCAACATTCTACATTCCTGGCAGGACGCAGCAACGGCCACTCGTACTTCTGGCTAAGAATGCAGAATGTTGAATTGAGAAGGCAGAATGAGCGCGCTTTGGTCAATGCAAATACCGCTAATCCGCAACCTACTTCTCGTCTTTCTTGTTCAAGCCCCAAAGGTCTTTCATCGCGTCTGCGCCGGGGATGAGCTTCTCCCACATCTGCGGCGCGGTCGCGGTCATCTCCAGCAAACCGCGAAAGCGTTTGTCGAATTCCTCTTTGGTCTTGAGATACGCCTCAAAACTGCTGGTCAGATAATTGCGGAAGAAGTCCTGCGCCGCGCCTTCCTGCGAGCGGATCAGTTGAAAGAGGAAGGGCAGTGGCAGCAGATTCTTGTCGTTCTTTTCTTCTTCGAGAATGGCCTGGATCAGCACGGCTTTGGTCACGTCGGCTTTGCTGGTCGAGTCGAGCACCTGAATCTCATTGCCCGCGCGGATGATTTGCAGCAGGTCTTGATAGGTGACGTAAGTTTTCGTCTCGGTGTTGTAAAGTCGCCGGTTGCCGTAGCGTTTGATGATGACGCGGTCGTCACCAGCGGCGCGGGATTTGGTTTTTGCCATAACGGAGCGCAACTTAGCACAGGCGGGCGGAAACTGTCTATTGCCTTTGCTATCTATAAAAGAAACAGGGCTTTAGTCATAGTGTGCAAGTGCGAAACGCGAAGCGGCGCGCGTTGTGACTTGGAATGTCCAGGCAGATTGAGTTACAGCAGGCCATTGGCCGGTATTCTGGCGCGTGATTGGCTGGCCGCCGCGCAAATGGGCACTTCTATCTTGACTGACCGATCTTGATCGGCAGCGTTAAGCGAAAGACTAAATGAGTAAATAGCAGGGTTTAAGAGTTTCTGTTCGCAGATGCGAAAAATATGCTTGACGGATGAAGCTGTGTGGCCTATGCTCCGCACCGTTCCAAACCAAACGCAGGGCAGGAGAGCACAGCAATGATTCGCAAAGTCAAAGGCACCACCGTCATTATTACCGGCGCAACCAGCGGCATCGGGCGCGCAACCGCGTTGGAATTCGCCCGCGCGGGCGCCAACGTCGTGATTGCCGGACGGCGCGTTGAACGCTTGCGAGCATTGGTCGCCGAGATTGAAACCAAAGGCGGGACTGTGTTGGCCGTGCCCACCGACGTGGCCGAAGAAACGCAAGTCGCAGCCTTGATCGCGCAAACGCTGGAACGGTTTGGGCGCGTTGACACGTTGGTCAATAACGCGGGCGTGGCGCTCGCCGCGAAATTCGATGAACAAGCAATGGCGGACTTTCGCCGCGTGATGGAAATCAATTTCTGGGGCGCGGTCTATGCCTGCCGAGCCGCCGTACCGCCGATGAAGCGGCAGCAAAGCGGCGTCATCATCAATGTTTCATCGGCTTTCGGCAAACGCGGGATGCCGTTTGAGACGGCCTATTGCGCCAGCAAATTCGCGCTCGCGGGTTTTTCGGAAGCCTTGCGCGCGGAAGTGCTGAGCGATGGCATTGATGTGAGTACGATCTTTCCGGGCGCGGTCGAGACTGAGATTTTTGAGCAGGCGGCGAATCAGGCGGGTTTGGAACTGCCCGCCTTCATTCCGAAATTTCCCGCACGCGAATTGGCGAAGATCATTGTACGCGATGCGCGCTTCCCGCAGCCCGAAATCGTCATGGCGGCAGATGCCATCGGTATTGATCTAATGAATAAATTCGCGCCGGGCCTGCTGGATTTGGCGTTGGGCTGGGCGGTGCCGTTTGTCGAAGGCGCACGCCGTGCTCAAGGCAAGACGACCAAACCAACGAGCGGCAATCTTTACACCAAGCATTAAAACAACGAATTTGGCAAACAACGAATCCGGCCAGTGAGGCACTGACCACAAGAAAGGGAGAGTAGTTATGGCAAGCAAAGCAAAAGCAACCAAGCACACTGAAGCGACCAACAACACGCACGACATTCCGCAAGCCACCGAGTGGGCTTCGCAAGTCGTCGAGCACATGGTGGACGCACAAAAGAAATGGATTGAGTTGACCCAGCAACAAAACGCGCTGGTCGTCAAAGCCATTGAAGAAGGCATGAATTTTTATCGCACCGCCCCCACGCCCGCGCTGGGCGATTGGGCGCGCCAGGGCGTCGAGGGCTTTGTCGAAGCGCAAAAACGCTGGTCGGAAATCGCTTCGCAACAAAGCCGCCAGATGTTCGAAGCCTTGCGCGACGGCATCAGCTTTGATCCGGCAGCGGCGCTCGAAACGGCTACTGAAACGATGAGCACGGGCCTCAACACCGTCATTCAAGCGCAAACGCAATGGCTGGATTTCGCCGCGCAATCCAATGCGCAGGCCATTCGCGCGATGAAAGACGGCCTCAATCTCGACGACAATTCACCCGCCGCCGCGTTGGCTGATTTCGCGCAACAGGCCGTGACCAATTACGTCGAAGTGCAAAAACGCTGGCTGGAATTGGCGACGCAACTGCCGTTTATGCGTTCGAGCAAATAAGCACCTGGGTACGCACGCTTCCCAGCGTGCGGCGTGGCGTAAGGCTGCTTGATGCTGAAAGGAATCCTTTCGGCATTCTTCCGCCTGATGCCACGTTTGCACGCTGGGAAGCGTGCGTACCCAGGGATAGCACAATCCGTCCGTCTGTTTTATCCTCTGGCCCTAATCCTTTCACGTTTACAGGAGACACTGATGGCAAATGGAGCGGCTTCCAAGCGTGCCTTTCCGCGCACGCTCAACCTGAACGGGACGCCCGTGACCTTGCGGCTGATGGAGCGCGCCGATCTCGAACGCTCGCTGCAATTTTCGCGCAACCTGCCCGAAGACGATTTGATGTTCCTGACTGTGGACATCACCGATCCGGCGGAAATGGAGCATTACATGCGCGCTGTCGAAAAAGGCCAGGCCGTGACGGTGCTGGCCGAGGTCGAAGGCCGCTTTGTCGGCTACGGCAGTTTGCAATGCAGCCTGCCACATTGGACGCGGCACCTCGGCGAGATTCGCTTGCTGGTCGGACGCGAAATGCGCGGCAAGGGCTTGGGCCGCGTGCTGGCGAGCGAAGTCTTTCAGGTCGCACAGGAGAAAGGCTTGCAAAAACTGATCGCGCGCATGGCCGTCGAGCAACAAGGCGCGCGGCAGGTTTTTGAAAAGCTCGGCTTTCAGGCCGAAGCCCTGCTGACCGATTTCGTAATGGATCGCGCCGGGCACACGCACGATCTGATCGTAATGACGCACGATGTGACGGGTCTGAACGAATAACCGCATGTCTTTTTCCCACGAAGCCACACGAAGCGGCACGAAGGTGAATGATGACTTCGTGCCGCTTCGTGTGGCTTCGTGGGTAGAGCCAATCGTATGACTGAATTCGCACGCATTCCCGAACCCCCCGAAACATTTTTGCTCGGCCATCTGTTGACCCTGAGCGCCGAGACGCCCGTGCAGGACATGTGGCAGTTGGCGCGCGAATTGGGGCCGATCTATCGCATGGAAATGCGTGGGCGCGTCGTCATCGTCTTGTCCGGTTACGAACTGGTCAACGAAGTCTGCGATGAGAAACGCTTCGACAAAAGCATTCGCGGCGGCTTGCGGTTGGTGCGGCGCTTTGGCGGCGATGGTTTATTTACGTCGAAGACCGAAGAGCCGAACTGGAATAAGGCGCACAACATTCTGCTGCCCAACTTCAACCAGAAGGCGATGCTGAGCTATCACCCGATGATGCTCGACATCGCCGAGCAGTTGATGCTGAAGTGGGCGCGCCTCAATGACGAAGACGAAATTGATGTCGCGCACGACATGACCAGCCTGACCGTGGACACCATCGGCCTGAGCGGCTTCGACTACCGCTTCAATTCGTTCTATCACGACAAAGAACATCCCTTCGTCGGCGCGATGGCCGACGCGCTGGGCGTCACGATGGATGAACTGCGCGACGCCCCGATGGAAGGGTTGATCCGCCAGAGCCGCGACCGCCGCTTGCAAGAAGACATCCGCACGATGAACGACACGGTGGATCGCATCATCAAAGACCGCCGGGCCGGCGGCGAAGATTTCAGCGCCAAAGCCGACATGCTCGGTTGCATGCTTTCGGGCGTAGACAAGAAAACCGGCGAACGGCTCGACGACGTGAACATCCGTTATCAGGTCATCACCTTTTTGATTGCCGGACACGAGACGACCAGCGGGCTGTTGTCGTTTGCGTTGTACGCGCTGCTCAACAATCCCGACGTGCTCGCCAAAGCCTGCGCCGAAGTGGATCGCGTGCTCGGCCCTGAGCCGGCGCTCAAGCCGACCTATCAACAGGTCAATCAACTCGGTTACATCACACAGATACTGAAAGAGACGCTGCGCCTCTGGCCGACTGCGCCGGTGTTTGGGCTGTACCCTTACGAAGACACCGTCATCGGCGGCAAATACAAAATCAAACATCAACACACGATCACCGTGCTATTGCCCGCGCTGCACCGCGATAAAAGCGTTTGGGGTGAAGATGCCGAACGTTTCAACCCCGACAACTTCAGCCCGGAGAATGAAGCCAAGCGCCCGGCCAACGCCTGGAAGCCTTTCGGCAACGGCAAGCGCGCCTGCATCGGGCGGCAATTCGCTTTGCAAGAAGCGACGTTGGTGCTAGGCATGCTCTTGCATCGTTTCGATCTCGTTGACCACACGCGCTATCAACTCAAGATCAGAGAATCGCTGACGCTCAAGCCGGATGGCTTCAAAATCAAACTGCGCCCGCGTGTGCCAGTGGCCGGTGGCCAGTGGTCAGTGGTCAGTAGCCAGGCGAGCGCGCAACCGGCAGCCGACAGCCGACAACTGACAACCAGCCACAAGACACCGCTGCTGGTGCTGTATGGTTCGAACATGGGCACGGCAGAAGAGATCGCGCGGCGCATCGCGGGTGATGCCGAAGAGAATGGCTTTGTCGTCAAGGTTGCGCCGCTCGATGATTACGCTGGGCGGTTGCCGAAAGAAGGCTTGCTCGCCATCGTCACGTCTTCTTATAACGGCTTGCCACCGGACAATGCGGTCAAGTTTGTCGAATGGTTGCGCAACGCCGAATTGGCGAGCGATGCGTTGAGCGGCGTGACCTACGCTGTGTTTGGTTGCGGCAATCGCGATTGGGCTGCGACGTTCCAGGCGGTGCCGCGTTTTGTGGATGAACAACTCGCGGCGCACGGCGCGCGGCGTTTGTTTCCGCTGGGCGAAGGCGATGCGCGCGATGATTTCGACGGGCAATTCCAAAAGTGGTATCAGCCATTGCGCGCCGCCGTCGCCGATGCGCTGGGCATTCGCAATGAGGCTGAAGCGAAGCCGCAATTTCGCTTGGAGCTTGTTGCTGGGCAGGCGTTGAGTCCGTTTGTGGATTCATTTAGCGCGCAGCCGATGACCGTGCGCGTGAACCGCGAATTGCAGCGCGCCGCAGCGCCGCAGCCGTCTGAACGTTCGACGCGCCATCTCGAATTGGAATTGCCAGCAAGCGTAACTTATCGCGCGGGCGACCATCTGGGCGTGATTCCGCACAATAGTGACGCGCTGGTCGCACGTGTGGCCGCACGTTTCGGCTTTGCTGCCGACACGTTCATCCGCTTGCGGCGCAACACCAGCCGCAAAACGTTTCTGCCGGTTGACCAATCAATTTCGATTCAATGCCTGCTGGCCGATTACGTCGAATTGCAGGACGTGGCGACACGCACGCAGTTGCAAACGCTGCTCGCTTTCACTGAATGCCCGCCCGAACGCATTCAACTGCTCGGCCTGATCGAAGAGGAAGAGCGGTACAAAGAAGAGGTCTTGGCGAAGCGCAAGTCGCTGATTGATTTGCTGGAAGAGTTCCCGGCCTGCGCGTTGCCGTTTGAGGCGTATCTGGAAATGCTCTCGCCGTTGCGCCCGCGTTATTACTCAATCTCTTCGTCACCGCTCGTTGACGCCAATGCGTGCAGCATCACGGTCGCCGTTGTCGAAGGCCCGGCGCGTTCAGGCCGTGGCACGTTTGCGGGCGTCTGCACAAACTATCTGCGAGCGCAGACTGAAGGCGGCGTGCTGTATGCGTTCGTCAAAGATACCAAGTCGGCCTTTCGCCTGCCCGCTGACCCGGCAACGCCGATTGTGATGATCGGGCCAGGCACGGGCCTCGCGCCGTTTCGCGGCTTCCTGCAAGAGCGCGCGGCGTTAAAGGCCGCCGGGCAAACGGTCGGCCCCGCGCTGCTGTTTTTCGGTTGCCGCCATCCGCAGCAGGATTTTCTTTACGAGGACGAATTGCACGCGTTTGAAGCGCAAGGCGTCGTGCAACTCATCACGGCCTTTTCGCGCGAAGCGGGCAAGCCGAAATGTTATGTGCAGGATCAACTTTACGCGCGGCGTGCAGAGGTTTGGGCGCTGCTCGAAGCGGGCGCAGTAGTTTATGTTTGCGGCGACGCCAGCCGCATGGCGCCGGATGTGCGGCGCACCTTCGCCGCGATTTATGCTGAAAAGACGGGGAAGACTGACGCAGAGCAGTGGTTGGATACGCTGAGCGCCGGGAACCGCTATCTGGTGGATGTGTGGGCGGCGAATTGAGGACGGTTGCAAATGCTTTACATGGTCGTCGAGAAATTCAAGCCGGGCGCGGCGGCGGCGATTTATCAACGCGCATGCGAACGTGGCCGGATGCTGCCCGCCGGGTTAGAGTACGTCGCAAGTTGGGTTGATCTGGAATACGCGACTTGCTTTCAACTGATGCGCACAGACGAACCGGCGTTATTTGCCGAATGGACACAGGCTTGGCAGGACTTGGTGGAATTTGAGATTGTGGCGGTGCGCGATTCAGCCGAAGCTGCGGCGGTGATTGAGGCGCAAGCGTGATGTTCTGTTAGTCGTTGAAAAGCCATGAAGCAACCACCCTTAAAGCAATTGCATGCAGATCATTCGTTGATTGAGAGCAAACTGGCACCGTTTCGTATGCTCACAACGACAGAGTTGTTGGCGTCGCTCAAACCAGGACAACCGGGCGCATTGAAAACGCGGCCAGATGGGACGATGCTTGACGGGCATCATCGGATTCTCGTCTTGCGGGAACGTGGCGTTGAAGTTGATGTTTTACCACGTGAGATTATTCTGCCGGAGCGGAGCTAGAAATGAGAAACGCGATTTATTGGGTCAAAGAAAACTGGCCTGGGCGCATCGCCATCGTTGCGCGTCCACGCGGCGGCGATTGGCTCGAAGACGAAATCGCGGCGTGGGCTGATGCTGGATTGGATGTGATTGTCTCGTTACTTGAAGAAGACGAGGCGGCAGAGCTGGGCTTGAGCCATGAAGGCGAACTTTGCCGTGCGGCAGGCCTAGTCTTTATCTCTTTTCCTGTCGTTGACCGCAGCATCCCAGCTTCGCAAAAAGCTGCGCTGGCACTTGCCGAAAAGCTTGGCAAGCTATTGAAGCAGGGCAAGAACATTGGCATTCATTGCCGTCAGAGCGTCGGACGCGCTTCGTTGCTGGCTGCCAGCATCTTGATTGGCTTGGGCGTAGAACCGCACGACGCTTTGCAGCGGATTGGCAATGCGCGCGGTTGTGAAGTGCCAGAGACGCCTCAACAATTGGAATGGTTGTTGGCTCTTACGCTGCAAGCCGCCGCATAACTGTTTTTATCGAGAATCATTATGACCACTCCGAATCTAAACAACCGCCTCACCTCAATGGACGCCAGCTTCCTTTACTTTGAAAAGAAGGAAGCGACGATGCACATTGGCAGCGTTAGTGTTTTCGACGGCGAGATTCCCTTTGACGATTTTGTAGCAATGATGGATGCGAAGATGCATCTGGTGCCGCGCTATCAGCAGATCGTCGTCAATGATCCGTTCAACCTGGGCCATCCGACGTGGGAGCACGATCCAAATTTCAACCTGCGCAATCACATCTTCAAAGTCCAGGTAGATGCGCCGGGCACCGAGGCGCAGTTGATCGAGTTGGCCGGGCGGCTCTTCACGCCGCTGATGGATCGGCGCAAACCGCTGTGGGACATCTATTGGGTGTATGGTTTGGAAGGCGGCAAAACCGCGATGGTCGCGCGCGTGCATCATTGCATGGTGGACGGCATGTCCGGCGTAGACCTGCTCAAAATCATCCTCGACTTTTCGCCGAACCCCGCGCCGCCGCCGCCGAAACCGGCTGCGCCACCGCGCGCGCCGCAACCTGACCCGACGCGGCGGCTATTCGATTCGCTGTTGGGCGGGATGCAGGAAGGCATGAATCGTTGGATGGAGTTTCAGAACGGCTTGCTCAATCTGACCCAGGCGCTGACCAGCGAAGCGACGCGCGATTCGATGCGCAAGGTCAGCAGCGAATGGCCGCGTTTGGCCGCGCCGGTGTCGCCATTGCCGTTCAACGGGCCAGGTTCGGGCGAACGCAAGCTGGTCTGGAATACGTTCTCGTTTGCCGAAGCGCGCGCCATTCGTGGGGCGTTGGGCGGTACGGTCAATGATGTTGTGCTGACCGCGTTGTCCGGCGCAGTCGCGCGCTACGCCGCAAGCCACGGGCAGCAAGTCGCCGGACGTAACGTGCGCGTGATGGTGCCAGTCAGTTTGCGGCAGGCCGATCAACGCGGCGCGCTGGGCAACCTGGTCTCGATTTTGCCAGTAGAAATCCCGCTGGATTTGCACGATGCGCGCGCCCGGTTCCAATACATTAATCAGAAAACCGGCGCGATGAAAGCAGGTCGGATGGCGGAAGGGCTGAATCTGTTTTCGGCCTTAATGGGCGTCTTGCCGCCGCCGTTGCAGGCGTTGATGGGCGCGCTCGCGCCGCCCAATGTGCCGCTGCCGCCCTTCAACATCATCTCGACCAACGTGCCGGGGCCGCAGGTGCCGATGTACGCGATGGGCAAAAAGATGATCGCCTATTACCCTTACGTGCCGGTGGGTTGGGCGCTGGGGTGCGGCTGCGCAATTATGAGTTATGACCAGTCGCTGTTCTTTGGGCTGACAGCGGATACGCAAGCCATGCCCGATGTCGAACAGTTGCGCGAATTCCTGTACGAATCGTTCTATGAATTGCGGCGCGTGGCGGGTGTCGAGCCGATCAACCCGCAAGTGATGAAGGCCGCCGCCAGTGCGGGCAAGGGGCGGGGAAAGAAGTAATGTACAGCAGGCTGCCAGCCTGCTGCGGACTGGCCACGGACAAATGAGCGGGGAACGCACGCACGGCCTTAACCAAATCCGCTTGGATCAATTGCGAAGGTGGCAGCAGGCTGGCAGCCTGCTGTACTTTGAACCAAGGAGCAACCATCAATGTATGCCTCATCAGAAACTCATGCATTTCATCAGGATCGCAAAGGCGTCAATGTGCCCTTGTGGCGCGAAGCTTTCGCGGGGCTGGATTGGTTAGCCTTACATACGTCGCCGGTTTATTTCGGCTTTGGTGTGCCGCGCGGTGATAAATCTGGTGTCGTGCTCGTGCCTGGCTTTCTGGGCACCGATCATTACCTTTGGGAAATGAATCTGTGGCTGCGGCGCATCGGTTACACGCCGTTTATGTCGGGCATTGGCTGGAACGCGGAATGTCTGAATGTGCTGACTGAGCGTTTAAGCCAGACGATTGATAAAGCCTATGCGGAGACGGGGCGCAAGGTGCATTTGATCGGGCACAGCCTGGGCGGTGTGTTGGCGCGCTCGATTGCGATTCGCAAAGCGGAAGAAGTCACATCCATCACTACACTGGGTTCGCCGATTCGCGGTGTGCGTTCGCATCCGCTGGTGTTGGGGCGCGCCGACGACGTGCGCAATCTGCTGTTGCGCAAACGGCGCGAAGAATGGCCCGATTGTTACACGGGCTACTGTACCTGCGCGGCGGTGATGGCGATGATGGTGCCGGAATCCGAAGGGCCGCCTGCGTTGCGCCGGACGGCGATTTACACCAAGACTGACGGCGTGGTGGATTGGCAGGTGTGCGTCAACGACGATGCGGCGACCAATTTTGAAGTGAAAGGGACGCATGTGGGATTGGCGTTTAATCCCGATGTTTACAAGCTGATTGCCCAGCGCTTGGCGACAAAATAAGCCGTTTGATCCCGCATGTGGGATAACGCCGTCCCACATGCGGACAGCCACCGCCTTGCTTGCTTGACTTCCTTCCTGTACAACTCCCGCCAATTCGCCATTTGAGCTGAAATTCCATCTGGCACGCAGCTTGACGAAGCTGGCTGAAATCCTGTCCTACATTCACGGAGGAAGAATGATCCGTCTGGAAAATATCGAAAAGTTTTATCCGCAGGGAGTGCAGAAGTATTTCGTCCTGCGCCGCGTCTCGCTCGAAATCAAAGAGGGCGAGTTCGTTTCGATCATGGGGCCGAGCGGCGCGGGCAAGTCTACGTTGCTGCACATTCTGGGTATGCACGACAATGCCTGGCAGGGCGAATTCTGGTTTGGCGAGCAGCCGATTCATAAGCTCAGTCCGAAACAGCGCGCCGAGATTCGCAACAAACTCATTGGCTTCGTCTTTCAAAGTTACCACCTGCTTGATCACCTGACTGTTTACGAAAACCTGGAAATTCCGCTGTCTTACCGCGATGTCAAAAAGAGCGAACGCGAGAGCATCGTGGGCGACGTGCTCGACAAATTCCAGATCGTCGGCAAAAAGGATTTGTATCCGACCCAGCTTTCGGGCGGCCAACAGCAATTGGTCGGTGTCGCGCGCGCCGTCATCGCCAGCCCCAAAGTTATCCTGGCCGACGAACCGACCGGCAATCTGCACACGAGCCAGGGCAAAGAAATTATGGAGTTGTTCAAACGCCTCAACAACGAAGGCACGACCATCGTGCAGGTGACACACTCGGAAGTGAATGCGACCTATGGCAATCGCGTGATCAATTTGCAGGACGGCTGGATGGTGAACCAATAGGGAACGGGCTTATGAAAGTATCTCCTCGCATCTTAATCGCCGACGATCAGATTGACGTGCTGGAAGCCCTGCGCCTGTTGCTCAAAAGCGAGGGCTTTCTGATCGAAACCGCCACGTCGCCGCCGCAGCAGATTTTGACCGCGCTTGAAGCGCGTGAGTTCGATGTGTTGCTGATGGATTTGAATTACACGCGCGACACCACGTCGGGGCAGGAAGGCCTAGACTTGCTTACCCGCATACAAACGCTCGACGCCGCCTTGCCCGTGATTGTGATGACCGCGTGGGGCAGCGTGGATTTGGCGGTCGAAGCGATGCGGCGCGGCGCGCGCGATTTCGTCCAGAAACCTTGGGAGAACGCGCGGCTGCTTTCGATTCTCTGGACGCAGGTCGAACTCGGCAAGGCCTTGCGCCAGGGCCAAAAGCTCGAAGCCGAAAACCAGTTGCTGCGCGGCGAGGCGCGCGCCGATATGATCGCCGAAGCGCCGAGCATGCAACCCATTCTGCAAGTCATCGCGCGCGTCGGCCCATCGGATGCCAACGTGCTCATCACCGGCGAAAACGGCACCGGCAAAGGCGTCGTCGCGCGCGTGCTGCACAACATTTCGGCGCGTTCCAACAAACCGCTCGTGACCGTCAACATCGGCGGTCTGTCGGATGGCGTGTTTGAAAGCGAATTGTTCGGCCACATCAAGGGCGCGTTCACCGACGCCAAAGCCGACCGTGTGGGCCGCTTTGAATTGGCCGATGGCGGCACGCTCTTTCTGGATGAAATCGCCAACATCACGATGCCCCAGCAGGCCAAGCTGCTGCGCGTAATCGAGGCGGGCGAGTTCGAGCGTGTAGGTTCTTCCAAAACGCGCAAGGTCAACGTGCGTATCATCTCGGCCACCAACGCCGATTTGCACGCCGAAGTCAGTGCCGGGCGCTTCCGCCAGGATTTGCTCTTTCGCTTGAACACCGTCGAATTGCGCCTGCCGCCCTTGCGCGACCGGCGCGAAGACCTCGCGCTGCTCGCCAATCATTTCCTGCGCATCCATTCGGCGCGCTATCGCAAGCTGGTGACCAATTTCGACACTGCCGCATTAAAGGCCCTCGAATCGCATCCCTGGCCGGGCAACGTGCGCGAACTCGACCACGCCATCGAACGCGCCGTGCTGATGGCGCAGGGGACGCTGGTCAAAGCGGGCGACCTCGGTCTTTACAGCGCCGGACAGGAAGGCAGTTCACGGTTGGAAGAGATGAGCCTGGATGAAGTCGAACGCTTCCTCATCAAAAAGACGCTCGAACGTTTTGACGGCAATGTCAGCAAGGCTGCTGAAGCGTTAGGGCTGAGCCGCAGCGCGTTATATCGCCGCTTGGAAAAATACGGCTTGTAACGAAGGCGGATTGCAGATTGCGGATGGCGGACTTACATTCGCACTGTACCTGCTTTCGGTAACGCGCTATGGCGATCACCAACCCGCCGCAACCCGGCAAGCAATCCAATCAGTTCACCTTTCTGCAACTCAGCGCACCGCCCGTGCCGCGTCCGCGCGTGATTCCACGCCATCTCTATTTCAATTTTGAACGCCGTGTGCTCTGGCTGTCCTTTCTGACCGGATTGCCGGGCGCAGGCGTCGCGCTTTATATGCTCTGGGCGGGCGATTTCACGCCGAAGGTGCAATGGACGCTGACCGTCTTCATCCTGAGTTTCTGGCTGGGCTGCGCCTTTGCGTTGCGCGAACGGGTGGTGATGCCGTTGCAGACGCTCTCGAATCTGCTGGCCGCTTTGCGTGAGGGCGACTATTCGATTCGCGGACGCGCGGCGCAATTTGACGATGCGCTGGGCGATGTGGTGCGCGAGGTCAACGCGCTGAGCACGACCTTGCAAACGCAGCGGCGCGGGGCGATGGAAGCCAGCGCGTTGTTGCGCACCGTGATGGGCGAGATCGAAGTCGCCGTCTTCGCCTTTGACAGCGAGCATCGCTTGCGGCTGGTCAATCGCGCGGGCGAACGCCTGTTGGGCCGGCCCGCTGAACAATTGCTTGAACGCAAGGCCGACGAGTTGGGCTTGGACGATTGTCTGGACGGCGAACTCGCGCGCACGTTGCAACGCAGCTTTCCCGGCGCGGCTTCCAGTCGTTGGGGCATGCGCCGCAGCACCTTTCGCGAGGACGGCAAGCCGCATCAGTTGCTAGTCATCGCTGACATCAGCCGCGCCCTGCGGCAAGAAGAGCAATCCGCCTGGCAACGGCTGGTGCGCGTGCTCGGCCACGAATTGAACAATTCGCTCGCGCCGATCAAATCCATCGCGGGCAGCCTGGAAAGCCTGCTGGCCCGCAACCCGCGCCGCGACGTCTGGCCCGAAGACATGGAAGAAGACCTGCAACGCGGGCTTTCGATCATCACCTCGCGCGCCGAAGCGTTGACGCGCTTTATGAGCGCCTATGCACAACTGGCCAAACTGCCGCCGCCCCATCTGAAGCCACTTGAAATCAGCCCCTGGGTTCACCAGGTCGCCGCGCTCGAAACGCGCTTGCCCGTCGCCGTGCTGCCCGGCCCCGAAATCACCATCCAGGCCGACCGCGATCAACTGGAACAACTGCTGATCAACCTATTGCGCAACGCGGTGGACGCGGCGCGCGAGACAGGCGGCGGTGTGCTGGTGCGCTGGAATCGCAGCGGCAACGCGCTGGAATTGATTGTCGAAGATGAAGGGCCAGGCTTGTCGAATACGGCGAACTTGTTCGTGCCCTTCTTTACCACCAAGCCGCAAGGTTCCGGCATCGGCCTCGCGCTCAGCCGCCAGATTGCCGAAAATCATGGTGGAACGTTGACGCTGGAAAATCGGGCAAAGGGGCAGGGCTGTGAGGCGCGGTTGCGGTTGCCATTCTAGATCGGTTTTCACATCAGTGTATGGGAAAAGCCGCGCAGCGAGACGGTACCGCGCGCGTCAGCAAGCGGCGCGTCAAGTTTACGCCATTGGCCGAACCGCCCAGGCTCCGCTTGCTGACGCGCGCGGTACCGTCCCAGCACAACGCGCTCCCGTATACGCAATTGCAAACCGATCTAAGGCTCTCTCCCCACATGACGCAGAGCGCTATTGTGCCAAGCCGACTTTCCGCAGCAGGTTAATAAAACGCGGGGCGGCGCGCAGGCCGGCACCGTAAAGCGGTTCAATTCCCAGATACTGCATCTGTATGTCATGCGCGGCGTAGGCGCGCTCCAGCGCGGACAGCGCCTGCGCTTGCTCGCCCAATCCGCCATAAAGCACGGCCAACTCGGCGGGTGAAACATACGCTTGGCCCGTCTCTAACTGCCTGAGAATTGCTTCCGCTTCGCGCCGCCGCCCAGCCTGCGTCAGTGCATAGCCCAGATAGCATTGCAGGCTGGTGCTATCTCCGCCCGTCCTAATCGCCTCTTTGAACTCGGCGATAGCTTCCGCCGCTTGTCCCTTTGCCGCATACGCATAGCCTAGCCCCGTGTGAGCAAAGGTGTAGTTCCGATCCAATTCGAGTGTCCGCTTCAACTGCTCAATGGCCAGGTCATACTGGCGCGCATGATAGAGCCGATAGCCAATCCCCGCATTGAAACCGAGACCAATGGGATCAAGCTCTCGGGCCTGTTTGCTCTCAGCAATGGCCTGTTCATGCCGCCCCTGGGTACTGAGATAAGCGGAGTAACCGCTGTGTGCTACTGCCAAATTCGGATTCAGCACGATAGCGCGTCTGTATTCAGGCGCGGCTCCCGCCCAGTCCCAGGCATCGCGTTTGATCCCGGCCAGTGCGTAGTGTGCCTCGGCGAGGCGCTCATCAAGTTCCAGCGCATGCTTCGCCGCCGCCTCGGCTTTGGGGGTCGTCTCTTTCGGGTCTACCGAGCTATTCGCGCCCAGTAAATTATAAGCAGCGGAGATCTCCGCATAGGCCAAGGCATAGTTCGGATCAATCGCTATCGCTTGGGTGTAATACTCGATAGCTTTTTTCAAATCTTCAGCCGTCCTTTTATAGCGGTGGAAGCGCCCCTTGAGCAGTGACTCATACGCCTGCGGGTTCGCTTTCGTGCTTTTGACGAGTTGTTGCTGCTCGGTGTTCGTCAGGCGCAGCCGCAAGCGCTCAACGATCTGCTGTGAAATCTCGGCCTGCACTTGCAGCAGGTCAGCCGGTTTACGATTGAATTGCTCGCCCCATAACTGCGTCTTTTCGCGCGCCTCCACCAACTCAGCGCTGACCTGCAACTCGTCGCCACGCCGCGCCACTCTGCCGGTGACGATGGCTTGCACGCCTAGCGCACGGGCCACTTCTTCCAAGTCAATTTCTTTGCCTTTGTATTTGAAGGCGGAACCACGGGCGATGACTTTCATGCCGGGCAGTTGCGCGAGCGCATTGATGAGAGATTCGCTCAGGCCGTCCGAAAGGTATTCCATATTCGCGTCGCCGCTGGTGTTGGCAAAAGGCAAAACCGCGATGGAATTGATTGACCCTTTACCTTCAGACGCACGATAGCGATAAGCGGCGGCAGCCAGCGCAATCAGCACAAGCAACGCGACGGCCACGGCGGGTTGCTGGCGTTTAACGATGCCCCGTTTGACGATGCCCATGGCGCGCTTGTTTTCTGGCGTCGTCGTGCGCTTCAATTCCGCCGCAGACTCAACCTGTTTTTGCAGGCGCTTTAAGTCCAAGGCCAGTTCGTTCATCGTTTGGTAGCGGGTTGCGCAGTCCTTGCTTAATGCTTTGCGCACGATGCGGTTCAATTCGGTGGGTAGCTCCGGCGCATCCTCAGCCACGGGTAGCGGCTCTTTCAGCAAGATCGCCGCGATGATGTCGCGCGTGGTCGCGCCCCGGAATGCCAGACTGCCGGTGGCCATTTCAAAGAGCACACAGCCGAGGCTCCAGATGTCGCTGCGCGCATCCATCTCAAGTCCGCTGGCCTGCTCGGGCGACATATATGACGCCGTCCCCATTGCCTGGCCGGGATCTGTCGATTGCGGAATGCGGATTGCGGATTGCGGAATACGGATTTTTAGCTAACGTGTCAGCCTCTTCATTCCGCAATCCACAATCCGCATTCCGCATTCCTGTCAGTTTGGCCAGTCCGAAATCGAGCACTTTTACGTAACCATCGGGGCGCAGCATGACGTTCTCGGGCTTGATGTCACGAGGGACAACCCCGGCCTGATGTGCCGCCGCCAGCGCACTGGCGATTTGAATAGTCAGATCAAGCGCTTCGAGGATAGGCAGACGTGTGGCGTGCAGATGCTCTCGGAGCGAGACGCCGTCAACCAACTCCGTAATGATGAAGTGGCGCGCGTCGTGTTGGCCGATCTCGTGAATCGTAATGATGTTGTGATGATTGAGCGCCGAAATGGCCCGCGCTTCCTGCTCGAAGCGGCGCAAGCGATCAGCATCTTGCGCGAACTCAGCGGGCAAAACCTTGAGCGCTACGTCACGGCCCAGGCGCGTGTCGTGCGCGCGCCAGACCTCGCCCATGCCGCCTTTGCCCAGCAAGGATTGAATTTGGTAAGGCCCGAATTGTTGTCCGCTGAGTGTGGGCGCCGCCGGTTGCGCGCTGAGCCAGTCCGCCGCCAGATGCGCCGCCGAAACCGCCCAGACCGCGCCCGGCTCCTCATGCGCCGCCAGTAACTTGGCGATTTCGCGTTGCAACCCGGCTTGGCCCTGACAAGCGTTAGTCAGAAACGCTGCGCGCGCATGCGGCGTGCGTTCTAAGGCGGCGTGAAAGAGTTCGTCAATCTGTTGCCATTGTTCCAGGTGCATGAACGTTCCTGCGTGTGTGCCGCAACCAATAAGAGTGAGAAGAGAGATTACGGAGCAAACGGAAATAGCGGAACACACGGAAACTTGCTTGGTCTTGGGTTCAGTACAAGAAAAACTAAATTTTCTGGTATTTACCTCTTCGCCGCGTTCGCGGCAAAAACAATTTTCAATACACGAGATAACTTAGTTTCTCGTGTATTCAGTTCCGTCTGTTCTGTTATTTCCGTCTGTTCCGTAATCTCTTCTTTCTTAGCTTGGGTTGCTGTCCGCTGCTGAGATTTCACATTGCAGCCAAGCTTTTGCCAGCGTCCAATCGCGCATCACCGTGCCGGGCGAAACCTCCAACACCTGCGCCGTTTCCTCGATGCTCAGCCCGCCGAAGAAGCGCAATTCCACGATCCGGCATTTGCGCACATCGAATTGCGCCAAGCCCTTTAACGCATCATCTAGCGCAATCACCTCCGCCGTGCGTTCGGACGAAACCAGCAACGCCTCTTCAAACGAAACCTGTTGGATGGCGCCGCCGCGCTTCAGGTTTTGCCGCCCGCGCGCGTGATCCACCAGGATGCGGCGCATGGCTTGGGCGGCCAGCGCAAAAAATTGCGCGCGGCTTTCCAATTGTCCCCCGCGCTGCGCGGCCAGTTTCAAATAGGCTTCGTGAACCAGCGCCGACGTATGCAACGAGTGCCCGACGTGCTCGCGTGCCATGTAGCGATGGGCCAGCCGCCGCAATTCGTCATAGACCAAAGGCATCAAGGTATCCAGCGCGGCTTTATCGCCGCTGCCCCAGTCCACCAGTTGTTGGGTGTTTTCTGCCTCAGGTTCAGCCATTGCAATTGCTAGCCCAAAAATAACGGGTAGTGGCGATCTAGTGGGACGTGTCATTCGCCCGCACGTCAGCAAGGGCTCGACTGGCGCAGAGCAGCCCTTGCTGATGCGCGGGCCACTGACACGGCACCTAACATCCCTCCCGATTTACTCACCACAAAATAAAGTTGCCGTGCCGTTAGAGGTCTTGCCCGCAGATTCCGCGTTTACTCATGACAGAAATGATTTCGCAAATGAAAAGCCGTAGGTTTGCCCGACCAACGTTCCTAACACTATTCGTGTGCGGGCATTATGGCACATGTGCGAATTGAACCCGCACCACCGGCGGCCAAAAACAAAACGATTGCACTTCTAACGAACAAACAACCGCTTCAGCAAAGGCCCGCGTGTGCCGTTGTCAGGAGAGGTTTATCTGGCGCTCAGCGTAGCGTTGACGACCCGTTTACTACCTAAGGAGATTTCCAATGAACCGCAGCTCGAAAATTCATTTGGCTTCAATGTTGCCGCTGCTCGCAGTGTTAGCGCTGCTGTTGAGCGCCAGCGTAGCACAAGCACAAACGACGACCTTTACCTATCAGGGCCGTTTCACCGACAACCAGAATGGCGGCAATACAACCAATGGCAGTTATGATTTTCAATTCAAACTCTTCGACAGCCAGAATGGCGGGAGCCAGCTTGGCGGCACGATTGATCGCGGCGGCGTGACCGTGACCAATAGCACTTTCACGGTGCAACTCGATTTCGGCGCGGGCGTCTTTCCCGGCGCGAATCGCTTTCTTGAAATTAGTGTGCGGCAAGCGGGCGGTTCTCGACGCTCAATCCGCGCCAGCCGGTGACTTCGACGCCTTACGCGATCCGCAGTTTGAGCGCCGCCACTGCCGAGACAGCGAACAATGCCAACAATGCCAACAATGCGACGAACGCAACGAATGCGACCAATGCCACCAACGCCACAACGGCGAACAATGCGCTGCAACTAGGTGGGCAATCGGCCAGCCAGTTTGTGTTGACGGGCGATTCACGCCTGTCGGATGCACGGACGCCGACCGCTGGCAGCGGCAATTACATCCAGAACACGACCAATCCGCAGAACGCCAACTTCAACATCGGTGGCAACGGCCTGATTGCCGGTAAGCTCGCCATCGGCACGACCCTGCCCCCCAACGCCAGACTTTCGCTGGGCCAGGATTTACTGGCGCAAAAATTGGCCCTCTTCGACGGGCCGGGCAGTTTTTATGGCTTTGGCGTAGAGTCCCAACGCATCGTCTTTCATACCGCCAATACCGAAAAGATGACCATTCGGGCTGATGGCAACGTTGGCATCGGGACCGCCGCGCCGGGAGCGACGTTGGAATTGAATGGCAATATGCTGTTCTCGCAAGGAGCCAACCGCACCATCGGCGTGGCCACCAACACCACCAATAATTTCGGCCATACCTTGACGGTCACGGGCGGCGATGCCCAACAAAGCGGCGCTTTTGCCGTAGGTGGTGGCAACCTCCTGTTAACTGGCGGAAGAGGATATGGAATTGACGCCTTTAACGCGGGCGGCAGCGTGTTTCTCATCCCCGGTCTGGGCACCGGGACAGCCGCCGCCGCTGGCAACGTCATTCTAGGCCATAACGGCACGACCGCCAGAGGCACCGTCGGCATCGGGACGGCGACGCCAGGCTCCTTGCTGACCTTGAAATCAGGCTCAACCACAGCCCCCGCGCTGGAGCTCAATCAAGGCGGCATCAAGGTGGCGGGCGCGGGCATCAACACCGCTACGCCGGTCTTCGTGCATCGGGTGACGGCTGCGAGTCGTTTTTGCCCGAACCTGGGTTGCAGTTTTATTGATCACCCGCTTTCGAGTGGCGATCCCAATGCCATTCTGATCGTGACCCAGAACATCAATCCGGGTGGCGGAGCGCAAAACCCGACGTTCGTCCCCTGGTTCATCTTCTATAACAACGTGCATTGGTGCATCGCCACGGCGGATGGCAGTGCGTTGCCGGTGGGCGCAGCTTTCAACGTCATGATTGTGAAGCCATAAGGCCAATAGCGTCGCAATCGAGCGCGTGCCGTGGTTGAACCTGCGCACCGGTTTTGAACGACCGGTCAACAAGTCAGCCGCGCCACCACGCAATGGGCGAACCTTATTCACAATCCCAGGAGACAAGCTATGAAGACACCAATCAGACGTTCTCAATTAGCTTTGCTCTTTACGCTCTTGACGCTCGTTGGCGTCTCCATTTCCGCCCAGCGGATTTGGGAGATGACGCCGCTCAGCCTCAAAGCAAAGATGCAGAGTTTTCAGCGCGCGGCGGCACCGCCGGACGCGACTCGCCAGACAGGGCAACCTGACAGTCCGGCCAACAGCAACCGCAACGACCGGACGGCGTCAGAAACAGACGCGGCGCAAGATAGATTCAACATTCCCCTAAACGTCCTCCCTGGCGGCGGCGGCATTAGCACCGATAGCCGCTTTAACACGACTGGCGCCATCGGGCAGGCAGTGCTCGGTAGTGCGAGCGACGGGGGCCGTTTCAATGCGATTGGCGGTTTTTGGGCCACGGGCGGCTTGCAATGTGCGCTCACGCTCAGCCCGGCCAGCTTGGCTTCCGCCACACAAGGCATCAGCTATAACCAGGCCTTGCGGGTGAGTGGGGGGACCGAAACATCCACGTTCACCCTCAGTGGGGGGGCGCTGCCTGGCGGCGTGAATCTCTCATCCATCGTGCTGGATTTCGACACCGTAGGGATTTTGTCCGGCACGCCGACCACGACCGGCTCCTTCAACTTCACGATCAAAGCGACGGATGCGAACAACTGCATGGTCGAACGGGCGTACACGCTCCAGGTCAATCCGCCGACGTGCGGTACGATCACCGTCAGTCCAAGCACGCTGCCGCCGGGCACGGTGGGCAGCGGCTATAACCAAAGCTTCTCCGCCGCCGGGGGGAGCACCTCTTACACCTTCACTGCGTCGGGCAGTCTGCCGAACGGTTTATCATTGTCATCCGGCGGTACGCTATCGGGCACGCCAACCGCGAGCGGCAGCTTCAATTTCACCGTGACCGCCACGGATGTACTCAACTGCGTGGGCAGCCGTGCTTACACGCTGACGATCAATTGTGCGGCGATCACGCTCAACCCGGCCAGCTTGCCCACCGCCACGCAAGGCACGGCGTACAACCAGTCCGTGACGGCCAGCGGAGGCACTGCGCCGTACAGTTTCAGCCTGAACGGCGGCGCGCTGCCTGGGGGCGTGACGCTTTCATCAACAGGCAATTTGGCGGGCACGCCAACCTCCACCGGGACATTCAACTTCACGGTCAGAGCGAGTGACGCGAACGGTTGCGCGGGCGAACGCGGCTACACCATCCAGGTCAATCCGCCCGCTTGCGGCACGATCACAATCAGTCCAAACACGTTGCCGCCGGGCACGGTGGGCAGCAGTTACAACCAAAGCTTCTCCGCCTCCGGAGGCAGCACGTCTTACACATTCGGTGTGTCGGGCAGTCTGCCGAACGGTTTGTCTTTGTCATCCGGGGGCACGCTGGCAGGCACGCCAAGCGCGAGCGGAACGTTCAATTTCACGGTGACGGCGACTGATGTGGCGAACTGTACAGGCAGTCTGGCTTACACGCTGGTGATCAATCCGCCGACGCAGAACGCCCGCGTTGTCCGCGTCGTCGCGTCGAGCGGCGCGCCGGGCAGTCCGGTCAGCGTGCCGATTGAACTCGTCGCGCAAGGGGACGAGAACGCGCTGAGTTTCAGCCTGACCTTCGATCCGGCAGTGCTCAGCAATCCGCAGGCGGCGCTCGGCAGCGATGCGGGCGCGGCTTCGATGATTGCCAACACCAATCAGGTCGCGGCTGGTCGGCTGGGTTTGATTCTGACCTTGCCCGCCGGGCAAAGCTTCAGCGCCGCCGTGCGCCGCATCTTCGTCGTGACCTTCACCATCGCGGCGAATGTGAGCACGGATTCCACCAGCATCGGTTTTGGCGATCAGCCGGTGCCGCGTGAAATCTCCAATGTCGCGGCCAGCGCCTTGTCCGCCACTTACACCGGCGCAGCGGTCAGCATCACGCGCGGCATCGAAGCCGATGTTACGCCACGTCCGACGGGCAACGGCGATGTGACGACCACCGACCTCGTGTTGATGGGCCGCTTCATCGCGCAGTTGGATGCCCCGGCGCTGGGCAGCGAATTCCAGCGCGCCGATTGCGCGCCGCGCAGCACGCTCGGCAACGGCGTGCTCGGACTCGCTGACTTGGTGCAAACCGGACGCTATGTCGCCCGGCTCGACGATTTGGTTCCGGCGGGTGGCCCGACAGCGCCGATCAATTTGGTGGCTGGCGGGAGCTTGCTGAATGCTCGGCGTAATAGTGACCGGTCAACGGAGCGATGGGTGCGTTTGCTAGGTCGTGGGGAAGAGCCGGGTCTGCTGGCGCTCACGCTCAACGCGAGTGGTGACGAGAATGCACTCAGCTTCGGCTTGCGATTCAACCCCTCGCAATGGCGCTTTGTGGCGGCGACGGCCAGCGCCGCCGCCACCCACGCCATGCTCACGGTCAACGACAACGAAGCGTCGCAGGGCCGCGTAGGTTTCGTGCTGGTTTTGCCGCCGGGGCAAACCTTTGCACCAGGCGCGCAGGACTTGGTGTCGTTGCGCTTCAAACCGGTGGCCAAAGCAGGCAAGCAAACGACAACGCCCGTGGTGGGTTTTGCCGATGCGCTGGTCGCCTGTGAAGTCGTCGCGGCGGATGCCAGTCCGCTGGCGGCACGCTTCACCGGCACGCCGAATGAGTCGGAGGCTTTGGGGCTGACCGAACTCAGCCATGTGCCGACGGCCAATGGAGGTGCTGATCAATTGGCGCGTGAACAAGTCGTCGCGGCCTTTGGCCAAGACCTGGCGGCAGTCACAGCCAACGCTACGGCTGAACGCGCGCCCACGGAATTGGTCGGCACGCGGGTCGAAATCACGGACAGCCGTGGTGTCACACACAACGCGCCACTCCTCTTCGTCTCACCGGAACAGGTGACTTACCAAATTCCGGCGAAGGTGGCAGCAGGCGAAGCGACGGTGACAGTCCTCCGCGCGGGCCATCCCGTGGCGCAGGGCGTCATCAGCATCACGTCTGACGCGCAACGCTAAGCCGCGTTGAATTGGCAAACCGAAGGCTTGGCGCGGTGAAGGTGCCAAGCCTTCGTCATTCGCACACGAAATTATTTGGTACAGGAGAAAAGCTTTGAATAACCATCACGATCAAGCAACGCAAAACATGCAGGTCAAACAAACCTGGCGCACAGCCTGCTGGCTGGGCTTGCTAGGTTGTATAACGTTAAGCCTAAGTCTTTCCGGCGCGCTCTGGCCCACGGCGCACGCCATTCAAAACGCCCGTGTCGTGCGTGTTGCCAACGCCAGCGCCGCGCCCGGTTCAACTGCCACGGTCGCCGTCGAATTGGTGGCGCAAGGCAATGAAAACGCGCTGAGCTTCAGTCTGAGTTTCAACCCCGCTGTGCTGACCAATCCGGTCGTGACCGCGGGCAACGGCGCGCCCAACCTTTCGCTGGTGCCGAACCCCAATCAAGTGGCGAGCGGCCGCTTGGGCTTGATCATCTCTTTGCCCGCCGGGCAGTCCTTTGCCGCAGGCACACGGCAATTGGCGAATGTGGCCTTCGCGATTCCGGCGAATGCGCCGACTGGGGCGACCACCGTTGATTTCGGCAGCCAGCCGATTGGGCGCGAGATTTCTGACCCCAATGCGAATGAACTAACCGCCACCTATACATCCGGCACGGTGACGGTGCAATCCGGCCAGTCCAATCCGGTGCCGACGCTGGCAAGTGTGAGTCCGAACTCGACGACGGCGGGCAACGCGGCGTTCACCCTGGCCGTGACGGGCACGAACTTCGTCAACGGCGCTACCGTGCGTTGGAATGGGGCGGATCGCCCGACGACGTTTGGCAGTGCGACGCAACTGACGGCGGCGATTCCAGCCACTGATGTCGCTGCGGCAGGCACGGCGCAAGTGACCGTCTTCAACCCCGCGCCGGGTGGCGGCGTTTCATCTGCGGTGCCGTTTAC
Organism: Acidobacteriota bacterium; assembly: GCA_016196035.1. Taxonomy (NCBI): domain Bacteria; kingdom Pseudomonadati; phylum Acidobacteriota; species Acidobacteriota bacterium. The sequence goes on from JACPYM010000031.1 coordinate 137,845, forward strand.
GATCAACGGCTTGACCGTTAGTGTCTCGGCGGCCAGCTTCGCGCGCGACATCGTCGCCGCCGAGATGATCGTCGCGATGTTTGGCGTTGATCTGGCGACCGACATCAAAGTGGGCGAAACGGTGCCGTTGCCGACTACGTTGGCGGGCACGACGGTCACGATTCGTGACAGCGCAGGCGTCCAACGCACCGCGCCGCTGTTCTTTGTCTCGCCGGGGCAAATCAACTATCTGGTTCCAGCAGGGCTGGCGGCTGGCACGGCTACGCTGACGGTCACCACCAGCAACAACAAGGTTTCGACCGGCACCCTCAATGTCCAAGCCGTCGCGCCGGGCCTCTTCGCCGCCAACGCCAATGGCGCGGGCGTCCCCGCCGCCGTGCTCTTCCGGCAAAAGGCCAACGGCCAACAGAGCCTCGAAGAACTCATTCAAGCCCAAGCCGGGACGCTCGTGCCCAAGCCCATTGACTTAGGCCCCGATGGCGACATCGTGCTGGTGATCGCTTTCGGCACGGGCATTCGCGGGCGCAGCAATGCCGCGAGCGCGGTAACCTGCACTCTTGGCGGCACGCCGATAGACGTGCCCTTTGCTTCGGCCCAAGGCGGACTGGTCGGGTTGGATCAACTCAACCTCGGCCCCTTGCCACGCAGCCTGGCCGGGCGCGGCAACGTGAATTTGGTCATCACGGTGGATGGCAAGGCCGCCAATACGATGCAGCTCAACATTAAATAACGTGCTGAACATTCTTTAGATCAGCGTTGGCATGGAGCGTATTGTTCATTAGACATTAACGGAAATAGGAATGAACCACGGGGGACACGGGGGGAGAGGGGAAAACACAAACTGCGCCCGCAGACTGAAACCCAAATCCACGGTTAAGCAGTTGAAAACACAGTTTCGACCAAGAGCAGCGGGGTTTTTGTCAGCCTGGCTATTCACCCCAGAGAGTGCAATTGCGCCGCCGTACAGCAGACTGCCAGTCTGCTGTAGACGCGGCCAGTGGGCTACTCGCCGAGACTACAGCAGACTGGCAGTCTGCTGTACGGTTTTAGCCGTGGATTCAGGCTGAAACTACGCCTCCACAGGAATTTTGCTTGGCCTCCCCGTGTGCCCCGTGTGCTCCGTGGTTCGTTCGTTGCTTAATCCGATAAGGTCTTTTTTGATTGGTAGCTGCTCAGCCCTGGTGCGGCCCGCGAGACGCGCACCGCACCGCCGGAAAACATTTTCTTGAAATCTATCTGAAGGGGCCAGGCAATGAACGGCCCTTTTCGTGCTTTTGCGGCGCCGCGCTAGGCCGCGCCGCGCTAGGCCGCGCCCCCAACATCCTCGCGCCGATCTTTACCACCAAGCCGCGAGCGGCCTCGCCCTCAGCCGCGAGATGGCCGAGAATCACGGCGGCGCACTCAGCGCTCGAACTCGCCAAGCAGCACCGAAGATTGTGCGGCGCGGTTGCGCCCAAACGGTGCAACGTTCTTGACCGTTCTCACCTGAAACGGTAAAACCGCTTCGCTTGAGCGCAATCCAAATCAAACGCTTTATCAACTTCCTGAGACCGCTTATGTTCATCGAACTTTTCAAAGAAGCGCGGCGCGCGGCCCTGGCTTCTGTCCAGCGTGGGTTCGCCGTGAAAAAGATCGTCTTCATTTTTGTTGCGATCTGCGCCTTTCCCGTTTCACTCCAAGCCGCCGACAGCGAGCGCGCGGCGTGGGAGCGGCAAGCCAAAAACGTCACCATCATGCGCGACGATTGGGGCATTGCGCATATCACGGGCAAGACGGATGCGGATGCGGTGTTTGGCATGCTTTATGCGCAGGCCGAAGACGATTTCAATCGCGTCGAAACGAATTACCTCAACGCGCTGGGGCGTTTGGCCGAAGCCGAAGGCGAAGCGGCGATTTACAGCGATTTGCGCATGAAACTTTTCATCACGCCCGAAGACTTGAAAGCCAAATACCAGGCGAGTCCGCTGTGGCTGAAAAAGTTGATGAACGCCTTTGCCGACGGCTTGAACTATTACCTTTACAAACACCCCGCCGTGAAACCCAAAGTCATCACGCGCTTTGAACCGTGGATGGCGCTCAGCTTTACCGAAGGCAGCATTGGCGGCGACATTGAGAGCATTAACCTGCGCCAGCTTGCCGACTTTTACGGTAAAGCCGCAGACGTTCGCACAGCCATTTTAGAAAAGCCCGATGCGGGCGAACCCGGCGGCTCGAACGGCTTTGCCATCGCGCCGAAAAATACGGCGGGCGGGCACGCGCTGTTGCTCATCAATCCGCACACCTCGTTTTTCTTCCGCGACGAAGTGCAGGTCACCAGCGGCGAAGGGCTGAACGCTTACGGCGCGGTCACGTGGGGGCAGTTTTTTGTTTATCAGGGATTCAACGAACGCTGCGGCTGGATGCACACTTCGAGCGGCGTAGACAACATTGACGAATATAGCGAAACCATCACCAAAAAAGGCAACGGTTATTTTTACCGTTACGCCAACGCCGAACGCCCGGTGGCGGTGAAGAAAATCAGCGTGCCGTATAAAACCGCCACTGGCATGGCCAACAAGGAATTCACCGTTTATCGCACGCATCACGGCCCCATCGTGCGCGAAGCCGATGGCAAATGGATCAGCGTGCGGTTGATGGAAGAACCCCTCAAAGCCCTGACGCAATCTTACAGCCGCACCAAAGCGCGCGATTACAAAGCGTTCCGCCAGACGCTGGAGCTGCATACGAACTCATCGAACAACACGATCTACGCCGACGCCGACGGCAACATCGCGTACTTCCACGCCAATTTCATCCCGCGCCGGGCTGCGCAGTTTGATTGGACGAAGCCCGTGGACGGCAGCGATCCGGCGACGGAATGGAAGGGCGTGCTTTCGCTGGATGAATCGCCGAAGTTATTTAACCCCGCCAACGGCTGGTTGTTTAACACCAACGACTCACCGTGGGCAGCGGCAGGCGCGAACAGTCCGAAACAAGGCGACTATCCCGCTTATGTCGAAACCTTCCCCGAAAACGCGCGCGGGTTGCACGCCGTCCGCGTGCTCGAAAACAAAAAAGACTTCACGCTTGATTCGCTCATTGCGGCAGCCTATGACAGCTATCTGACCGCGTTTGCCGAGATGATTCCGGCTTTGCTCAAGGCGTGGGACAACGCACCGGCGGGCGACCCGCTCAAGGCGAAACTGGCTGAACAAATCGCTTTATTGCGCGCTTGGGATTTGCGTTGGTCAGTTGATTCAACGGCTACGTCATTGGCGGTCTATTGGGGCGAAGACGTGTTGCGGCGCTTGAGCGACGGCGCGAATTTCCGTTCGGGCGCGTTGTCTGAACAGCAACTCGTTGCGCGTGCGCCGGGCGAACCATTGTTGCTGTCGCTCGTGGCAGCTTCAGACCGGTTGACGACAGATTTCGGTAGTTGGAAAACGCCGTGGGGTGAGATCAATCGCTTCCAACGCCTGACGGGCGACATCGTGCAAAAGTTCAATGACGCCGCGCCCAGCACACCTGTGATGTTCACCGCCGCGCGCTGGGGCTCACTGGCTTCGTTTGCTGCGCGGACGTATCCGGGTACGAAACGGATGTACGGCACCAGCGGCAACAGCTTCGTCGCCGTCGTCGAATTCGGCAAGCAGGTACGCGCCAAAGCCGTCACCGCCGGCGGCCTCAGCGACAACCCCGCGTCCAGGCATTTCAACGATCAGGCGAAGCGTTATAGCACGGGCGACTTGCGAGAGGTTTATTTTTACCGCGAGCAATTGAACGGGCATATCGAGCGGCAATACCATCCAGGGAAGTGAGCAAACGTCGCATTTTGCCGAGTTGAGAGCAATGAGCGAATGCCGCATTTTGCCGCGTTAGCGGCAATTGAATTTAGCCGTGGGTTTTCAACCCACGGTCAGCGTTGGATGAATTGCACGTTGCGTCAGCGACGATTGAAATGCGCGAACATTCAGGCGTCGCTGACGCGACGCGGGGTTACGTTTACGCCTTCCGTGGGTTGAAAACCTTGTCATTACCCACATCTTTCGTGTTTGGCGATTGTTGTCTTTTGCCCTGAAAGGGCTGTGGAGATTAGCCGGTGGTGAAACCACCGGAACCGAGCGCAGACAGTTCGCACCCCGGCAGGGGTGCCGGACGGAACCTCGAAGGACGGAATTTTTCATCACTGTGCTTCGGTCTCGCGCCCCTGCCGGGGCGCAAAGGCAATAACGGCGACATTTCCGGTGGTCTCACCACCGGCTAATCTCCGCTGCGCCTCCGGCGCAAAGAGAAAAGATTTGGGTAATGACAAGGGTTGAAACCCCACGGCTAAATTCAGCCGCCGCTCTGCGGCGAAGAAGAGGGGGCTTATGCCAGAGATTGACGAGAATACGGAAATCCTCGAAGACTATGAATCGTTGCCTGATCTGAACTCGGCTTATGTCACCCGTAATCGCCCAGCATTTGATGGAATTCTTCGTGAGCTTTCAAATGAACTTGCGGATGAGTACCGCGCGAAAATAGAAGAGAAAATTTGTAGATGGGCAACGGCAACCGTTGTACGCGCCTTTTACGACCGTCCTCCAGCTCGCGCCTACATTCAAGCAAAGATGTTGTACCGCGATGGTTTTTACGAAGCGGCAATCATGGTGTCACGCTCTATCGCTGAGATGATTTGTTATGACCGTTTGGATGGAATCACCCATCCATTTGGTACGATCCAACAGGTTGAACGAAAGAATTTCAGAGAACTAATAAGCTGGCTGGCTGCCAACGACCATCGGATTACGACAGCAGTTTTGGATGACTTAAATTCGCTTTATGACTTGGGAAACAACTATGTCCATCCAAAAGCAGGGCAAAACGCCAAGGATGATTCATTGAAGGCAGTGTATCTGATTGGTAAATCCGTTTTTGAAGTATATGGGGTCAAGTCGCCGAACGATATGGTTGGACGAGCAATCAAAACGCCTTACGCTGAATACCCTGATATTTGTGGAGGGACTAACTTCTGGCTTACAGGTTTCCTGACTCCAGAAGTAGCAATTGAACACATTCAGCGTCACAATCCCTCTTAATACGCAATACAACACAAGGAGCTTATGAGCGATTTCAACACTGGCATCGTCGGTCTCGGCTGGGTCGCCGGGGCGCATATCGAAACTTTCAAACACGTCAAAGGCGCAAAGGTCACGGCCGTATGTTCGCGCCGTCAACTGGACGAAAAGCAGTTGGAGCAGCAATATGGCACGCCGCTGAAGGTCTATCACGATTATGCGGCGATGCTGGCTGATCCTGACATTCACGTGATTGATATTTGCACGGAGCATCCGTTGCATCCCGAACAAGCCATCGCGGCGGCACAGGCGGGCAAGCACCTGATTATCGAAAAGCCGCTGGCGCTCAAATACGAAGACACGGTGCGGATGCGCGAGGCCATCAAGAACGCAGGCAACAAAGCGGGCGTGCAAGCAATGGTTTGTTTTGAAGTTCGTTTCAGCCAGCACGCGACGGCGATCAATGCGTTGTTGGACGAAGGCTTGCTGGGCGAATTGCATTACGGCGAGACCGATTATTATCACGGCATTGGCCCCTGGTACGGCCAGTTCCCCTGGAACGTCAAAAAGGACAAAGGCGGCAGCAGCCTGCTCACCGCCGGATGCCACGCGCTCGATATGCTGTTGATGGCGCTGGGCGGCAAGGTCGAAGAAGTCACTTCGTACAGCAATCGCAGCCGCAGCGAAATCTTTGCGCCGTATGAGTACGACACAACGCAAGTGACGATTCTCAAATTCAAAGATGGCAAGATTGGCAAAGTCGCTTCGGTGACCGATTGTTTGCAGCCCTATTACTTCCACATCCATCTCGTCGGCAGTGAGGGCAGCCTGCTCGACAATCGCTTCCATAGTCAGAAACTCAAGACCGATAAAAACAAGTGGAGCCAACTCGCCGTCGCGCCGGTGGATTCCGGCGACGTGAACGATCACCCGTATCAGCCGCAGTTTCAGGCTTTCGTGGATGCGTTAAACGCAGGCACGCCGATGCCGTTGACCGATTTCGAGACGGCCTTCCAATCGCACCGCGTCGTTTTTGCGGCGGACATGTCGGCGGTGCTGAGGCGTCCGGTGAAGCTGAGCGAGTTGGCAATATGAAAAGACTCGCCCACGAAGTCACACGAAGAAGACACGAAGCCTGTGCCGAGCTTCGTGTCTTCTTCGTGTGACTTCGTGGGCGGACGGTTTGTGCTTGGTTGAAATGCTCAACGCAATCTCCATTTCAAAATCCTACGCGGGCGTCCAGGCGCTCAAAGCTGCTTCCTTCGAATTGCGCGCGGGCGAGGTGCACGCGCTCGTGGGCGAAAACGGCGCGGGTAAATCCACGCTGATCAAGATCATCACGGGCGCAGTGCAGGCCGATAGCGGCGTGCTCGAACTCAACGGCCAGCCCCTCACGCAACACGACACGGCGCAAGCCAAACGCGCAGGCATCGCGGCGATCTACCAACAACCGGCGCTCTTTGCCGAACTGTCGGTCGCCGAGAATATCGCCTATGGTTACGAGCCAACCGGGCTGTGGCGGCGCGTGGATTGGCGCGCACGCACGGAACGCGCGGCGGCCTTGCTGCAACGTGTCGGCGCGCGGATTGATCCGGAGCGGCGCGCGGGCGACCTGACGATGCCCGAACAACAACTGGTTGAAATTGCGCGGGCCTTGGGACAGGACGCGCGCATCCTGATTATGGATGAGCCGACCGCGAGCCTGGGCGAAGCGGATGCGCAAAACCTCTTTCGCGTCGTGCGCGAGTTGCGCGCGTCGGGCGTCGGCATTGTTTACATCTCGCACCGTCTTGAAGAGCTTGCGCAAATCGCCGACCGCGTCACGGTGTTGCGCGATGGGCAAACGATTGAGACGCGCGCTATGCAAGGCGTCACGCGCGATGACCTGATTCGCCTGATGATCGGACGCGAGCTATCCGCTGTCTTTCCCAAGCGCGCCGTCAAACAAGGCGAAATCCTGCTCGAATTGCGCGGCCTGGGTTGCGCGGCTGCTGGTGTGCGCGATGTGAGTTTAAGCATTCGCGCGGGCGAGATCATCGGGTTGGCCGGATTGGTTGGCGCGGGCCGCACCGAACTGGCGCGCGTGCTGTTTGGCCTGACGCCCGCCGATGCCGGTGAAATCTGGGTGCAGGGCGAGCGCGTCACGATTGACAGCACGACGCGGGCGATTGCGCTGGGGCTTGCCTACGTGCCCGAAGACCGGCGGCGGCACGGCGTGGTGTTGCCGCTGGCGATCAGCGCGAATACGACGCTGGCGAGCCTGCCGCAATTCGCGCGCGCGGGCTGGCTGGATTTCAACGCCGAAGTCGCGCAGGCCGCCCGGATGGTCGAACAACTGGCGGTCAAAACGCCTTCGATCTTTGCGCCCGCCGGGAATCTGTCGGGCGGCAATCAGCAAAAAGTCGCGCTGGCGAAATGGCTGACGACCAAACCGCGCATCATCATTTTGGATGAGCCAACGCAGGGCATTGATGTTGGGGCGAAAGCCGAAATCCATCGGCTGATGTGCGACTTGGCTGAGCAGGGGCTGGCGGTGTTGATGATCTCTTCGGAATTGCCCGAAGTGCTGGGCATGAGCGACCGCATCGCCGTGCTGCACGCGGGCCGGCTTGCGGGCGTGCTGACGCGGGAAGAAGCGACACAAGAGAAAGTGCTGGCACTGGCGCTGGGGCATTAACCTGGGTACGCACCGCTTCCAGCGTGCAGACTTGGCATAAGACGGATTGATACTGAAAGGAAATCTTCCGGCTTGATTTCGTCTTACACCGCGACTGCACGCTGGAAGCGGTGCGTACCCAGGGTTGAGCAATGAGCAAATTCATCAACAAACATCAGCGTGAATTTTCAGTCGCGGTGGCCTATCTGGCGCTGTTGCTGTTGGTCGCGTTCGTTGCGCCGAACTTTTTCAGCGCGGCCAATCTGCGCGATCTGGCGTTGGGCAATGCCGCCGTGCTGATCGTTGCGGTCGGCATGACGCTGGTGATTCTGGCCGGACAGATTGACATCTCGGTCGGTTCGCAATTCGCCGTGTGCAGCATCGCGGCGGGCCTGCTGGCAAAAGCCGGTTGGCCGATGCCGTTGGTCGTGGTGGCGTTGGTGTTGCTGGGCGGATTGCTGGGCGCAACCAACGGCGCATTGGTCGCCTGGGCACGTATTCCGGCGATTGTGGTCACGCTGGCGACGATGGTGGCGTGGCGCGACGGCTTGCGCTGGCTGACCGAAGGCGCGTGGGTGCAGGGCTTGCCCGCCAGCTTTCAGTGGTTCGGCTTGGGGCAGACGGCGGGGCAGTGGTTGATCGTAAGCGGCGCGTTGGCCGTGTGGGCATTGGGCGCGTGGTGTTTGGGGCAGGTGGCAGCGGGGCGCGCGGTATACGCGGTCGGTTGCGATGAAGAGGCGGCGCGGCTGGCCGGCATTCAACCGCCGCGCGTGACCTTTGGCGTGTTCGCCTTGTTGGGCGCGTTGACGGGTTTGGCGGCGCTGCTCAATGCAATCCGCTTTTCCGACATTCAAAGCAACGCGGGCGTGGGCTTGGAGATGAAAGCCATCGCCGCCGTCGTGGTGGGCGGCACGGCGATCACGGGCGGGCGCGGAACGCTGGCGGGCACGTTGGTGGGCGTAGCCTTGCTGGGCACGATTGGGACGGCGCTGACCTTTGCGGGCGTCAATCCGTTTTGGGAGAAAGCGATTCAGGGCGCGATTATTCTGGCGGCGGTGTTTGCCGACGCCGCACTAGCAAAGTGGGGACATGCAAGAACCGAAGCCGTTACAGGTTGAACAACCATTGTGGGCGCGCCTATTCCCCAACAACGAGTGGGCGTTGCTGTTGCTGCTGTTGATCGAGGTCGCCATCTTCAGCGTGACGGGCGGCAACTTCCTGACGCGCGCGAATGGCTTTGAGCTGGTGCGGCTGAGCGTAGAGATTGGCCTGCTGGCGCTGGCCCTGACGCCAATCATCATCACGGGCGGGATTGATCTGTCGGTCGGTTCGTTGCTGGGCCTGGCAGCCGTCGTGTTCGGTGCGTTGACACGCAAGTATGGCTGGCCGCTTCCAGCGGCGGCGGGCGTGGCGTTGTTGATTGGCGCGAGTGGCGGCGGATTGAATGCCTGGTTGATTACGCGCTTCGGCTTGCCGCCGTTGATCGTGACGCTGGGTTCATTCTCGCTCTTTCGCGGTTTGGCCGAAGGGCTGACGGGCGCGGTTGAGAACTACACCGATTTTCCGGCCTCGTTTTTGTTCTTGGGTCAGGGCTATCTGGGCGGCGTGATTCCGGCGCAAATGATCGTGCTGGTCGTGGTGGCGCTGGGGTATTGGGCCTTGCAGCATCGCACGATCATCGGACGGGCGTTGCAGGCGATTGGCTATTCGCCCGAAGGCGCGCGGTATGCGGGCATCCCGGTCGAACGGCGCTTGCGGTTGATTTACGTGCTGTCTGGCTTGATGGCGAGCGTGGCGGCATTGATTTATGTCGCGCATCTGGGGCAGGCGAAATCGGATGCGGGGACGGGTTACGAATTGATGGCGATCACGGCGGTGGTGCTGGGCGGGACTTCGATCTATGGCGGGCGCGGGACGATATGGGGCACGTTGTTCGGTTTGGCGGCGCTGGTCGTGTTGCAGAATGGCTTGCGGTTGAGCGCGCTGCCGGCGGAGTTGGCGGGCATTCTGACAGGCGTGCTGCTGATCGGCGTGATTGTGTTGGATCGGCTTTCCGGGCTGCGGGTAGCCGCAACGGCGAAAGCCGGGAATCTGAAATCTGAAATTGAAAAATTTGAAATCGAAGAATTTGAAATGAAGAACTCACAAGTGGCGGTTATTTGCGCGGCGATTCTGGGCGCGGCGCTCATCATTGCGGGCAGCAATGCTTTATTGGTCAGTTCGCTGGTAAACCGCAATCAGTATTCGGCGGTGGCAAAAGTCGAATTGACCAAACCGGCAGTCAAAAAAATCGTGGTTGGCATGATGCCCAAAGAAAAAGGCGATCCCTATTTCATCAGTTGCCGCAAAGGGGCCGAAGAGGCCGCGCAGGAACTGGGCGTCGAATTGCTCTGGGATGGGCCAACCCAACTCGACGCGGCCAAGCAAAACGAAGTCGTCGAAGCCTGGATCACCAAAGGCGTAGACGTCATTGCCGTCAGCGTCGAAAACCAGGCGGGCATCTCGACCGTGTTGCGCAAGGCGCGCGCACGTGGCATTAAGGTTTTGACCTGGGACGCCGATGCGCAAAAGGACGCGCGCGACTTTCTGATCAATCAGGCGACGCCGCAAGGTATCGGCGACACGCTGACCGACGAAGCGGCGCGCATCCTGAACGGCAAAGGCGAATTCGCCATCATCACCGCTTCGTTGAGCGCGGCCAATCAGAACGAGTGGATCAAATACATCAAAGCGCGCATGGCCGAAAAGCATCCCGGCCTGAAGCTGGTCGCGATCCAGCCCAGCGATGGCGACCGCGATCGTGCGTTCACCGAAACGCAGAATGTGTTGAAGGTCTATCCCAACGTCAAACTGGTGATGGCGATTGCCGCGCCCGCCGTCCCCGGCGCTGCCGAAGCCGTCAAACAGTCGGGCCGCGCGGATGTGAAGGTGACGGGGTTGTCGCTGCCGAATATGTGCAAGCCCTACGTGCACGACGGCGTGATCGAAAGCATCGTGCTGTGGGACACGGGCAATCTAGGCTACCTGACGGTGAGCGCGGCGCGGGCGTTGAGTGCGGGCGAGTTGAAAGCTGGGGTGCTTTCTTTGACGGCGGGTAAGCTGGGCAAGATTGAGGTGAAAGGGGATGAAGTGATGCTGGGTGCGCCGTTTATTTTCAATAAGAGCAACATAGATAAATTCGATTTTTAACCACGAAGGCACACGAAGAAGACACGAAGCAATCGGCATCTCTTCGTGCTGCTTCGTGCTGCTTCGTGGGAAAGCAGTTCAGCATAGTTATCACAAGTAGCAATACGAAAAACCAAAAGGAAAAATGGGAAATCAATTCAAAGATCAAGTCGCAATCATCACCGGCGGAGCCAGTGGCATCGGTTTCGCCGTCGCCCAAAAGTTCATCAGCGAAGGCGCGCGGGTCGTTATCGTGGATCAACAGAAAGCGCCGCTCACCAAAGCGGCCAAGCAACTGGGGCCGAATGCTTCATCCGTCGTACTCGATGTGACCGACGACACTGCCGTCGCCAAGGCGATCAACAAGGTTGCCAAGCAACACGGGCGCATTGACATCCTGGTCAACAGCGCGGGCGTGACGGGCAAGACCAACGTCAAGACGCACGAGGTCGAATACGACAACTTCAAATTCGTGTTTGACGTGAATGTGAATGGCAGCTTCCTGATGGCGCGCGCGGTGTTGCCGCACATGCTCAAACGCAATTACGGGCGCATCGTGCACATCGCTTCGGTGGCGGGCAAAGAGGGGAATGCAGGGATGCTGGCCTATTCGGCTTCCAAGGCCGCCGTGATTGGGATGACCAAGGTGCAGGGCAAGGAATACGCCGAGACGGGTATTACGGTGAATGCCTTTGCGCCTGCCGTCATTCGCACGGCGATGGTAGATGCGTTGCCCGCAGCGCAAGTGGCATATATGACCGACAAGATTCCGATGAAACGTTGCGGCACCCTTGAAGAGGTCGCGCACATGATCGCGTTCATCGCTTCGCCGGGCGCGAGTTTTACGACGGGTTTTACATTCGATATGACGGGCGGGCGCGCGACGTACTAACGACGCGGGGCGATTGCCACAGAGGCACGGAGGCACAGAGCAAGATGAGAGGTGGCTGAGCCTGCGGCATCTCCTGTTTGTTTTACCTCTGTGACTCCGTGCCTCTGTGGCAAGACTGTTCTGAGGAGTGATTATGGGATGGTTTCGCAGACAAATTGATGAGTTGAAACTGCTGCTGTTTATGATGGTGGGCGTCAGTCCGCCGCGCGATTTGCAGGAGCGCATGGGCTTGATCAAGAGCGACGAGCAGAAAGTGGAAGAGGGCAAAGAGGAGCGCCGGGAAAAGGAGGCGGGATGATTCGCAAAGCATTTCTGATGCGGCTGAAACCCGGCCAGCAGGCCGAATATGAACAGCGCCACAACCCCATTTGGCCGGAGTTGCAGGCGGTGTTGCAGGCGCACGGCGTGCACAACTATTCGATCTTTCTGGATGCGGCGACCGACAAGCTGTTCGCCTACGCCGAGATCGAAGCGGAGGAGCGCTGGCAACAAATTGCGCGCACCGAAGTTTGCCGGCGCTGGTGGGCGCACATGCAACCGTTGATGCAGACCAATGCCGATAACAGTCCGGTGGCCATTGACCTGACCGAAGTGTTTCATTTGGATTGAAGAGTCTTTACCTGGGTACGCACCGCTTCCAGCGTGCGGACGTGGCGTCAGACCGAGTAATGCCGACAGGGTTTTCCTCCGGCATCAGTTTGTCCGCCGCCACGTCCGCACGCTGGAAGCGGTGCGTACCCAGGCATTCCGAGGAAAACGATGGGCGAACGATTGAAAAACAAAGTGGCGATTGTGACAGGTGGCAGCGCCGGCATAGGCCGCGCGACATGTGAAGTGTTTGCCGAAGAGGGGGCGAAAGTCGTCATCGCCGACATCGCTGATGAACAGGGCTTGGCGCTGGCTGAAGCGATCAAAGCCAACGGCGGGCAAGCGCTGTTTGTCCACACCGACATTGCCAGCGAAGGCAACGTGCGGCGGTTGGTGGACGAGACGGTCAAGGTTTTTGGCACAGTGGACGTATTGGTCAACAACGCGGCGACCTTTGTGTTGAAAGGAGTGGAGGCTTCGGTGGCGGATTGGTGGCGGAGCCTGAGCGTCAACGTCATCGGCACTGCGCTCGTGACCAAGTATTGCGTCGAGGTGATGAAGCGCAACAACGGCGGCCAGGGGAAAGGCGCGATTATCAATCTGGCTTCGATTTCCAGCTTTATCGCGCAGCCGAATTTTGTGACCTACAGCGCCACCAAAGCCGCGCTCTTGCAGATGACCAAAAACCTGGCGCTCGATTTGGGGCCGTTCAACATCCGCGTCAACGCGGTTTGCCCCGGCACGATTGTCACGCAAGCCACCGATCACCACCGTGCGCTGACCGGCATCACACAGGAAGAATTCGAGGCCGCCGAAGCGCCGCATTACATGCTCAAACGCATCGGCCAGCCGCGCGAAGTGGCCTATCCGATTCTCTTCCTGGCTTCAGAGGAAGCGTCGTTTATTACAGCGGCGCATTTGATGGTAGATGGTGGATACGTGGCGCAATAGATAAAGGAATGGGGCCACGTCATCAAAGACCGAGCATCACGAGAATCGCCACCGCGCCCAGACACACGCCAAAGGGCATCGCCGTATTGAACCCGTCTTTGCTATAGCGCGCCACGATCAGGCCCGCGATGGCGCCGAGGATTGAGCCGTAGAGCAACACGCCGAACGCCGGATACCAGCCCAGAAAGCCGCCAATCACCGCCATCATCTTGACATCGCCCAGGCCCATGCCTTCGGCGCGGCGCAGCACAAAATAAAGCGCCCGCAAGACCCACAGAATGCTGGCCGCCACGACGGCGCCGAAGCAGGCATTTTGTAAGGCGTGATAAGCGCGTTCATAAATCAATGGGTTGACCGTGGCATAGCGGTAAACCAGTCCGGCCCAAACTGCCGCCAGCAAAAAACCGAACAGCAACAGCGCGACGACTACGCGCTGGCGCTGGCGTTCACGTCCGGCGCTGGCGGCTATTTCGTCAGAGCTTGCTTCAGCTTGCTCAGCCAGTTGATCGGATTCACTTACGTCATCCGGTTCTTCCTCGAAATAGCGGTCGAACAACAACGCATCCAGCCAGTCCAAGAACAGGAAGGAAGGCGCGGCGAGTGCCAAGATCAACCCGCCATAAAGCGCGGCTTCGTTCGTGGCAAAGTTGTTGGCCGCCAACTGCGGCGGCGTGAAGGCCTCAATCTGTGTTAGTCCCGCGACGTGCCCACCGCTGCGCAATGCCTGGACTAAAAAGACGCTGACAAACGCCGGGTAGGTGATGACATCCGGCAAGAGGTGATGTTGGGCATCAATGAAAACCAGCGCCAGCATCGCGGCTCCGAACGCCATTTGCGCCAGCGCCCACCACTCCGCGCCCGTGCGCCAAACGATGGCGGCAAACAGCAGCGCCGTCAGCAACTCTACCGCCGGATAACGCCACGCGATGGCCGTTTGGCACTGGTGGCAACGCCCGCGCAAGAGCGCGAAACTCAGCAACGGGATGTTGTCATAAGGCCGCAGCTTCGTTTGGCAATGCGGGCAATGCGAAGCGGGTAGTGTGATGGATTGGCCCAACGGTATGCGATGGATGACGACGTTGAGAAAGCTGCCTAGCGCCAGACCGCAGAGGGCTGCCAAAGCGATGTAATAACCAAGCGGTAGATTGAGTTCGGAAAGAGAAAACATGCGTGTTGTTGAGGATGCTGAAACTGTTGCGATGCGTGCGTGAATGCGGGCGCATTAGACGGATTGCCGCCGCGTTTTGTCAAACACTTTGTCCGAAACGCCCGGACATAAGCCCGCCAAGCGGCTTCCGTTCTGAATATGAATTGATTTTCTGCGCCCTGCCAGGATGCCAAACGCGCCAAGCCGGGAAGTGTTCCTGTTTTATCCTAGCGCGGAGGTGGCGCGTTTTACGGCTTGACGGTGAACTCGGTTCCCCCCAGTGCCTTTGCGAAGTCCTCAAAACGTCTGCCAAAGACACTATCCTGACTCCTGATTCCTGACTCCTGATCCCTGATAGCTTGAAAATCAGCCGGCATTTTTAGGTTATCAGGGATCAGGAGTCAGGAATCAGGAGTCAGTCAAGCCACTCAGATGCTCTTGTTAGCGACTATGCAAAAGCCCCGCAGTTCCCACTGGTTTTGTCCGATGACAGTGGCGCGGTGCGGGGGGCTTGGATTAAAGTTGCGGCGATGCCATTGAGAATCTTGCAAGTTTGTTCCGCCGACGGTTTTGGCGGAGGTGAACGCCACGTCGCCGATTTGACACGCGCGTTGCTCGAACGCGAGCACGAGGTGCATCTGGCCGTGCGTCCGGCTGCGCCATTGCGCGAAGCGCTGACCACGCCGCGCGTGCAATGGCACGAACTCGGTTTGCGCAACTCGCTGGACGTGATGAGCGCCTGGCAATTGGCCGAGGTCATCCGGCGCGAACGCATTGACGTATTGCACGCGCACGTCGGGCGCGATTACACCTTCTGTGGGATTGCGGCGCGCATGGTACGGCGCGATCAGCCGGTGCGGTTTTTTCTGACGCGCCATCATTTCAATCCGCTCAAAGCCAATCCGGTATACGCCTGGACGATTGGCGAGGCGCGCAAACTCATTGCCGTCTCGCAAAGCGTCGAGCAACGCCTGCACGAAGCTTTTCCGCAACTGGCCGCGCGCACGGTGGTGATTCCCAACTGGGTGGATTTGCGGCGCGTCGGCAAACTCAGCATCGAAGTCGCACGCGGCCTGTTGGGCGTCAAACGCAATTGGTGCATCGGTATCGTCGGGCAATTGACGCCGCTCAAACGGCAAGACCTGTTCATCCACGCCGCCGCGCAACTGATTCGCGAACGCAACTGGACGGATGTCGAATTCGTGATCGCCGGCGCGCCCGGTCAAAGCGCGACCGATGAAGCTTATGCCGCCGAACTGCGCGCGCAGGCCGAACAGTTAGGCATCAGCGAGCAGGTGCGGTTTCTAGGCCACATCAACGAACTGCCCATGCGGTTGCGCGCCTTTGATGTGGTGGTCGTGCCCTCAGATAACGAAGCCTTTTCGCTGGCGCTGGTCGAAGCGATGGCTGCGGAATGTGCCGTCATCGCCACCCGCGTCGGCGGCATGAAAGAGATTGTGGAAGACGAAGTCACTGGCCTGCTGATCGAACCGGATGATGAATGGGCGCTGAGCACAGCCATTTCACGCCTGCTGGTGGATCGGTCAATGCGCTTGAAAATGGGGGCGGCGGCGCGGGCCTGCGTGATTGAACGTTATGAGCGCGGCAGCGTGATTGACCGGATCGAAGAACTTTATCTAACGGCGTAAAACATGAAACAGGATGGACGGGATGGGCAGGATTTACAGGAGAGAGATTGAGATAGGACTTACGCTGAAGCATTGCCACAGAGGCACGGAGACACAGAGGAAAGGCTTGCAAGACCGGAAACCTAGCTCTCTGGCTCTGTGTCTCCGTGCCTCTGTGGCAAAGTTTCCGGCTTTTGCGTAAGTCCTATGAGAATGCTTTCTTCCCTTTGGTTTCATCCTGTGAATCCTGCCCATCCCGTCCAGCCTGTTTTGATCTTTCATTGGCGCGTTACGCAACGTTCAACCAAACTCTCCATGCGTTCCAGCGAAGCTGTCCAGTTGTGATGCGACAGCATACGCGCGCGCCCCGCCGCCGCCAGCCGCGCGCGTTCGTCCGCATTGTTCATCAGCCGCAATGCTGCCTGGGCATATTCTTCCGGCGCATTCCCGACCAATAAATGCTGCTCCGGCTCGGCGTCCACGCCTTTGACGGCCACGGCGCTGGTGATGACGGGCACGCCCAGCGCCAGCGCTTCGAGAATTTTGTTTTGCGTGCCGCGCGCGATGCTGAGCGGCGCGATCATGGCCGCCGAACGCAACACATACGGGCGCACATCCGGCACCGAGCCCGTCACCTCTATGCCCGGTAACTCGCCAAGCTTGCGAATGGCGGGCGCGGGTTCAGCGCCGACAATGAGCAAGCGGGCGTTGGGTCGTTGCGCGCGAATGTGCGGCCAAGTCTGCGCGCAAAACCGCAACATGCATTCCTGGTTGGGGTAATAATCCATCCGCCCGATGAAGCTCAGCACATCGGGATCGTAGGCGGTGCCATCAGGCTGAAAGTATTCGGCATCCACGCCGTTCGGGAACCAGGCGCAATCGCTGGCCGTCCCGAAACGTTCCAGCGTCTCCAATTCGGCGCGCGTCGTGACCGTACATAAATCGAATTGCGCGGCCAACTGTTTTTCGGCGTGTTGCAGCTTCACACCTTCCAGCCAATAGCCCAGCGCCAGGGGGAACGGTTTGTAGCGCGCATACTCCAGCCATTTCTGCGAATCCATATCGCCGAAGTCCAGCAGCTTGGGAATGTGGCGCACGTGGGTGACATAGGGTGCGACCGAGGAACAGTGCACAAAAATCAGATCGAAGTGTTGGCTGGCCAGCAATTCATCAATCGTCCGTTTGAGCGCGGGCGCATAAAAATATCCCATCGAAGACGGACCGGGCGTGAACAGCCGTCCGACCATGCGCGCCGTTTGTTGCGGCGCATGCACGCGCGCCATCGCGTAGCGGGCGCAATAAGGCGCAATGCCCGCGCCCTCGTGCGCTTCGCCGTCAGAGCGCGCCAGCGAACAGACAGTGACGCCATGCCCGCGTTCGCTGAGATGGCGAATCATATTGAACGGGCGAATTTTCCCGCCGCGTTTGGGCGGAAAAGGGAAGCGATGGCAGATGTAGAGGATGTTTAGCATAGGGGGAATTGAGGTAGTACGAGGAGCGGCAGCGCCCTGGGTACGCACCGCTTCCAGCGTGCAGGCTTGGCAATTGACGCAATCAAATTGACTGTGTCTTTGAATCAGTCCTGCACGCTGGAAGCGGTGCGCACCCAGATTGGCGTCAAGCTTGGTGCCGCAGTTGTGCTTTCAATTCATCAGCCAAATCCGGCGCCGCGCGTCCATCCAGATAAAGTTGCGCCCACAACTCAAAATTCAACAGCGCCAGCAGGGCATCAGTGTAATCCTCACGCCGCGTGCGATGGGCCGTGATCAATTCGGTGACAGCGGATGGTTCAAACAAGCCGCGCCGTTGCAAGTTTGCCGGACTGAGCACCGCGCACAGCATGTGCGACAGTTCGCCTTTCAACCACGCGCCCACCGGCATGCCAAAACCGCGTTTGGGTCGGTCGAGAATGTCTGGCGGCAGCAGGCCGCTGAGCGCGCGTTTCAACAGATGCTTCAATTGTCCATCACGTACTTTGACGGCTTCGGGCATGGCGGCGGCCAACTCCACCAGGTCTTGATCCAGCAATGGCACGCGGCATTCGAGCGAGACGGCCATGCTCATCTTGTCAGTCAGCAACAACAAATCGTCCGGCAATTGCGTCTGCCAATCCACCGTCACCATGCGGTTGAGCGCGTCGGCGCTGTGCGCCTTGGCGAAGGCCGCCAGCAACGGGTCTTCGGCGTGTGCGGGCTGCTGAATCAATAAACGCTGCGCCAGTGTCGACGGCAGCAATTGCAGGTACGCGCGATAGCGCTCTTCAAACGAAAGGTCGGCGCTGGCGATGAAGGCCTTCGCCAAGCGCAATTGGTTGAGCAGGCCCGAATGTCTATCGCTGGGCAAATGGCGGCTGACGGCGCGCGCGCCCTGTTTTAGCCAGCCCGGCAAGCGCGTAAATTGCGCGGCGTAATGATTGCCCAAGTAGCGGCGATACCCGCCAAACAATTCATCGCCGCCGACGCCCGACAGAATCACGGTGACCTCGCGCCGCGCGAATTCCGAAACCAGATAGGTCGTCATAAACGCGCTGTCGGCCAGCGGTTCGTCCAGATGCCAGAGCAGCTTGGGCAGCAGGCCGACGACATCGGGTTTGACAATGATTTCGTGATGCTCAGTGCCGAATAGTTCGGCTACGCGGCGCGCATGGGGCAATTCGTTGTAAAGCGCTTCGGCGGCCCCGCCTTCAAACCCAATCGAATAGGTCTTGACCGGCTGGTTCGTCGCTTGCGCCATCAAGCCGACGACGGCGCTCGAATCAATTCCGCCTGACAGGAAGGCGCCGATAGGCACATCGCTGACCATCTGACGCTCGACGGCGGTTTGAATGGCGGCGCGTGTGCGCTCGGCCCATTCGTCTTCGCTGGTCGCACGTTCCAATGTTTCGGGCATTTGCCAGTATTGACGCGTCTCGACGCGCCCGCCTTCGACAGACAACAACGCAGCGACGGGCAGTTTGCGGATGCCCGCAAACAACGTGTGCGGCGCGGCGACATAACCCAATTGCAAATACGATTGCAGCGCGGTCTGATCAACTTCTGGGGTGAAACCGGGCAGCGTGAGTATGGCTTTGGCTTCGCTGGCAAAGACCAGGCGGCGTCCGTCTTCGTGTACGTACAACGGCTTGATGCCCAGGCGGTCGCGCCCAAGCAACAAACGCCGCCGCCGCGCATCCCACAAGGCAAAGCCGAACATGCCGTTGAGCCGCAAGATGAATTCATCGCCCCATTGTTCGTAGGCGTGTAGCAGTGTCTCGCTGTCAGAGTCAGTGCGGAAGCGATGGCCGTGGGGTTCCAATATGCGGCGCAATTCGCGGTAGTTGTAAATCTCGCCGTTGCAGACCAGCCAGAGCGATTCGTCTGCGTTGGTCAGCGGCTGATGTCCGCCCGCCAGATCAATGATCGAAAGCCGCCGCATGCCGATGGCGCACGGCCCGTCAACGTGAAAGCCGCTGTCATCGGGGCCGCGATGGTGCGTGACCGCGCCCATTGTTGTGAGCAACGCGCTGTTTACGGGCTGACCATTCAGATCAATGATGCCAAAGATGCCGCACATAGGGCGTGAAGGTAGCGTGAGACTTGGCATGTGGCAAGGTTTTTGGCGCGGACGCACCGCGTTTTAACGAGGCCGTTGACGGTCAAACGGTCTTCGGGTTTACTGACGCCGCGAACCAATCAGCGATGAAGCACAAAAGCATGGAGTGCAGGCTTCAACCTGCGTCCGAGATTTTGCACACAGGCTGAAGCCTGCACCCCATGCTTTTGTGCGCGAGAGTTGTAGCCAAACCCAAAGGAGTTTTCGCAATGAGTGAAGCAGTCCCACAAGCTAAGCCGCCCGATCATCTAAACGACATCGGCGTGCTCAAACGCCGCGAGATCGAAGCGCGCATCGTCGCGCCTTTGCTGCAAGCCTTGGGCGAACGCTTCGGACGTGCGGAAGTCCTGGCGCTTGCGCGCGAGGTCATTGTCAACGTCGCGCGCGCGCAGGGCGGGGAACTGGCGCAAACAATGGCGGGCAACGGCCTGACACAATTGGCTGGTTCGCTCGCCGCCTGGCAAAAAGATGATGCGATGCAGATGCAGGTGTTGGCGCAGAACGAGGAAGAGTTTGCGTTTAACGTTACGCGTTGCCGTTACGCTGAAATGTATCGCGCGCTGGGTTTGGAAGAGTTGGGCGCGTTGCTCTCGTGCAATCGCGATGCGGCGTTGATCGAGGGCTTTAATCCGCAGGTTGAATTGACGCGCACGCAAACGTTGCTGCAAGGCGCGCCGCATTGCGATTTCCGCTATCGGGTGAAAGCAGGTGAAGAACGATGACGCGACGCGCGGGCAAATTGCTGTTGAGCCTTTGGCTGCTGAGCCTGCCTGGGTACGCAGCGCTTCCAGCGTGCGGGCTTGAAACCGGAGCGATTAGTGCCGGAGGGTCGTCCTTCGGCAGCAGTCTGTCACATGCCACGCCCGCACGCTGGGAAGCGTGCGTACCCAGGGACGGCGCGCGGCTTTATCAAATCCACTGCGCCGCCTGCCACGGCCCGCACGGCGAAGGGGCACAAGGGCCGACGCTGGCGACGGCAACGCTGGCGCGCGCCTCGACCGAAGAGTTGTTACTGAAAATCATCAAAGACGGCCTGCCCGGCACTGAGATGCCCGGCTCGCGGTTGGACAGCGCTGAACTCAAGCAACTGGCCGACTTTGTGCTGGCGCTCGGCAAGCTGCCGCTCGAAACGGTCACGGGCAATGCCGAACGCGGCGCGCAGCTTTATTCTGGCAAAGGCGACTGCGCGCAATGCCACGCGCTCAATGGCCGTGGCAGCGCCTTCGGCCCTGATTTGACGGGCATCGGCCTGAAGCGTGGCGCGGCGCATCTGCGGCAATCGTTGCTCGATCCGGCTGCCGACGTGCCCAAGAGCTTTGCGCAATACCGGCCCGGCACAAGCTTGCCAGAAAACTATGTGCAGGTGCGGCTCCTCACGCGCGCGGGCCGTCGCCTCAGCGGTGTGCGCGTCAACGAAGACACGTTCTCGATTCAGGTACGCACTCTGGATGGTCGCGTGCATTCGTTTTTCAAAGAGGAGTTGAAAGCGTTGCACAAAGATTGGGGCAAATCCTTGATGCCCAGCTATCGGGGCGCGTTTTCGGAAAGCGAACTGGAAGATGTCGTGGCTTTTCTGGTTTCTTTGAAAGGCGAACGATGAGAAGTCTGTTGTTGTTGTTATTGCTGACCCCAGCCGCCTTCGGCCAGGTTTCTTACGACCGCCTTCGCCAAGCCAGCACGGAGCCGGGCAATTGGCTGACCTATTCGGGCAACTATCAGGGCTGGCGCTATTCAGCGTTGCGACAAATCAATACGACCAACATTGCGCGCTTGAAACCGGCCTGGGTCTATCAGATTCGTGAACCGGGCAAAGTCGAAATGACGCCCCTGGCGGTGGACGGTGTGCTGTACATCACCGAAAAAGCGCACGTCGTGACGGCGCTCGATGGCCGCACGGGTCGCCCGTTGTGGACGTATCGCCGTCCGCCGCCGCCCAATGCGCGCGGCTGTTGCGGCACGCCGAATCGCGGCTTGGCCGTGTTGGATGACACGCTATTTTTGTGCACGTTTGACGCGCATCTGGTCGCGCTGGACATGCACACAGGCAAGCCGCGCTGGGAGGTGGTCGTCGCCGATGACAAACTCGGTTACACGATGACCGGCGCGCCGCTCGTAGTGAAAGACAAAGTCATCGTCGGCATCGCGGGTGGCGAATACGGCATTCGCGGTTTCCTGGACGCCTACGACGCCAAGACCGGCGCGCGTGTCTGGCGGTTTTGGACGGTGCCAGGGCCGGGCGAACCTGGGCACGAAACCTGGGCGGGCGAGAGTTGGCGCACCGGCGGTGCGCCGACCTGGGTGACGGGTTCGTATGATCCGGATTTGAATTTGTTGTACTGGGGCACGGGCAACCCCGCGCCCGATTGGAACGGCGACGAGCGCGCGGGTGACAATTTGTATTCCGAGTGTTTGCTGGCGCTCGACGCCGACACCGGCAAACTGAAGTGGCATTTTCAATTCACGCCGCACGATGTGTATGACTGGGATGCGAATCAGGTGCCGGTGCTGATTGACAGTGTGGTCAAAGGCCAGCGGCGCAAACTGGTCGTGACGGCCAATCGCAACGGCTTCTATTACGTGCTGGATCGCGTGACCGGCGCATTCCTGAGCGGTACGCCTTACATCAAACAAACCTGGGCGGATGGCCTGGATGCACGCGGGTGCCCGCGCCGCCGCGCTGACGCGGAGCCTACGCCAGCGGGCACGCTGGTCTATCCGGGTTTGGGTGGCGGGACGAATTGGTATAGCCCTTCGTACAGCCCGCTGACCAAACTGTTTTACGTGCTGGCGCGCGAAAACCATCCGCAAGTGTTTTACAAAGTCGCGACGCCCTATCACCCCGGCGAATTGTTTGAAGGCGGCGGCGCGCGCGATCTGGCAGGCAACGAACCGTATGGCGCAGTGAAGGCGCTGGACGCGGTGAGCGGCAAACAGCGCTGGGAATTCAAACTGCACGCGCCTGCGCTGACAGGCTTGCTGGCGACAGCGGGCGGGCTGGTGTTTGGCGGCAGCGTCGAAGGCTATTTTTACGCGTTAGACGCGGTGACCGGGCGACCGTTGTGGCGCTTCCAAACCGGCGCACAAATCGTGGCCAATCCCGTCAGTTTTTTGGTGCGGGGGAAACAGTATGTAGCGATTACGGCGGGACTCTCGTTTTTTGTGTTTGCGTTGTAAAGGCTGTATGTCAGTCACCTGCGCGTGCTCGCCCCCCGGTGCCTCCCGAGGCTTTCTTTTAGATCGGTTTTCATTTCAGTTTACGGGAAAAGAGCCGCGCCGCGAGACGGTACCGCGCGCGTGAGCAAGCGGAGCCTGCGCGATGCGGCCAATGACGTCAGCTTGACGCGCCGCTTGCTCACGCGCGCGGTACCGTCCCGGCACAAGCTGCTCCCGTAAAGGCGATTGCAAACCGCTCTAGTGGCTTTCTTTTGCTTGAAAGCTATGGCCCCACTCGAAACCGGTTGTTGCCACGTGCGAGAAACCCCTGCCAGCCGGTTCCCGTTTTCCATTCAGCCGTTCGCGGTCCTTTCATGTCCGGGCGCTTCGTTTGCGCCACTACCCTGGCTTCACTACAATTCCGGATTCGTCAATCAGACTAAATCTTATCTGTAATGAACCACATGGCAATCCAGCAAATCACCGTGCGCGGCGCGCGCCAACACAATCTCAAAAACATCTCGCTCACCATCCCCCGCAACCAACTGACCGTCGTCACCGGCCTGAGCGGCTCCGGCAAATCCTCGCTCGCCTTTGACACGATTTACGCCGAGGGGCAGCGCCGCTACGTCGAATCGTTGTCGGCGTATGCGCGGCAATTTCTCGAACAACTGGAAAAGCCCGATGTGGATGCGGTGGAAGGGCTGTCACCCGCGATTTCCATCGAACAGAAAACCACCAGCCGCAGCCCGCGTTCGACCGTCGGCACCGTCACCGAAGTTTACGATTACCTGCGCCTGCTATTTTCTTCGACCGGGCAGCCGCATTGCCATCAGTGCGGACGGCCCGTCTCGAAACAGACGACTGAGCAGATCATCCAGAGCGTCAAGGAATTGCCCACAGGCCAGCGCGTGATGATCCTGGCGCCCATCGTGCGCGGGCGTAAAGGCGAGTTCAAAAAGGAATTGGAAAAGCTGCTCAAAGCCGGTTTCACCCGCGCGCGCATTGACGGCGAGATGCGCACGCTGGATGACGATGACGAGCTCAAGCTGGACAAGCGCCGCAACCACACCATCGAGGTCATCGTGGATCGTCTGCTCATCAAAGCCGGCATCAGTCAGCGGCTGGAAGAATCCGTCCGCACGGCGACGCGGTTGACCGATGGCATCGTGGTGATCTCAATCGTGGACGGCGAAGAACGGCTCTATTCCGAAAAGATGGCCTGTGTCTATTGCAACATTTCGCTGCCGCAACTGGAACCACGTTCGTTCTCGTTCAACTCCTCGTTTGGCGCTTGCAAGGAATGCAATGGCCTGGGCACGACGCTCGAAATTGATCCGCGCAAGTTGGTGCTGGATGAGGCGCAGCCGCTCAATCAAATTCGTTTCGTCGGTGATGAAGACAAAGCCACCGACGCCTATTTGCGCGAAGCCCTTTTCGCCGTTGCGCGCCATTTCGATTTGCCCGAAGACACGCCCTTCGCCAAGTTGCCCAAGAAAGCCAAAGACGCCTTCTTCTTCGGTCTGGGCGGCAAAGAGAAAGGGGAGAAGCCTGAGAAGATCGAGTTCCGCTACGGCGAATACAAGTATCAAGCCGAGTGGAAGGGCGCGACTGCGTTTCTGCTCGACGCCATGAAAAAGCTGGCAGGCGATGCCGCGGCTTACGGTGAAAATTCGCGTACTGCGTTGGAAGCATTGATCTCGCCAATTACTTGCAAAACATGCAACGGGGCGCGACTGCAACCGGCTTCGCTGGCGGTCAAGCTGAATGGCCAATCCATCGCCGATTACGCGGCGCTGACGATTGAACACGCGCAAGCTGCCTTTGCCGATCTGAAACTCAATGCCCGCGAAGACCTCATCGGCGGGCGCATCTTGAAAGAAGTCCGTGAACGATTGGGGTTTCTGAACGCGGTCGGCTTGGGCTATTTGTCACTCGACCGCCCGTCGGCCTCATTGTCAGGCGGCGAGGGCCAACGCATTCGCCTAGCGACGCAAATCGGCTCGCAACTGCGCGGCGTGCTTTACGTGCTGGATGAGCCTTCGATTGGTTTGCATCCGCGCGACAATGAACGGCTGTTGCAAACGCTGGAACGCCTGCGCGACATCGGCAACACAGTGCTGGTGGTCGAACACGACGAAGAAACCATCCGCCGCGCCGATTACGTGCTGGATTTAGGCCCTGGCGCAGGCACACACGGCGGCTTGCTGGTCGCCGCTGGCACGCCGGATGAAATTGCCAAAGCCCCTGATTCGATCACCGGCCAATACATGTCCGGCGCGTTGCAAATCGCCGTACCGAAACAACGCCGCGCCCCGAATGGCAAAGCGTTGATCGTGCGCGGCGCGACCGAACACAATCTGAAAAATCTGGATGTCAGCTTCCCGCTCGGTTTGCTGACCGTCGTCACCGGCGTCTCCGGTTCCGGCAAATCCACGCTGGTCGAAGACATCCTGTACCGTGCGCTCGCCCGCAAAATCTATCGCAGCCTGGCTGAACCGGGCGCACACACCGCCATCGAAGGCCTCGAACACATAGACAAGATTATCGAGATTGATCAATCGCCGATTGGCCGCACGCCCCGCTCCAATCCAGCGACCTACACCGGCCTGTTCTCGCCGATTCGCGATCTGTTCTCAATGCTGCCCGAAAGCCGCGAACGCGGGTACAAGCCAGGCCGCTTTTCTTTCAACGTCAAAGGCGGACGCTGCGAAACCTGCCAGGGCGACGGGATGAAGTGCATCGAGATGAACTTCCTGCCCGACGTGTACGTGATGTGCGAAGTCTGCCGCGGCCAACGCTACAACCGCGAGACACTCGAAGTGCGCTTCCAAGGCAAGAGCATCGCCGAACTACTCGACACCACGGTCGAAGATGCGCTCGTACCGTTTGAAAATCACCCGCAGATCAAACAGAAGCTGCAAACGTTGTTTGAAGTCGGCCTCGGTTACGTCAAGCTCGGTCAATCGTCCACCACGCTGTCCGGCGGCGAGGCGCAACGCATCAAGCTGGCGAAGGAATTATCAAAACGCGCGACGGGCCGCACGGTCTACATTCTGGACGAGCCGACGACGGGGCTGCATTTTGAAGACGTGCGCAAGCTGCTCGACGTGCTGCAACGCCTGGTGGACTTGGGCAACACCGTCATCATCATCGAACACAACCTGGACGTGATGAAATCCGCCGACTGGCTGATTGACCTGGGGCCGGAAGGCGGCGCGGAGGGCGGGCGCATCGTGGCGGAAGGCACGCCGGAGTTGGTGGCGAAGCATAAGAAGTCGTATACGGGACAAGCGTTGCGGCCGCTGTTGAATGTAAATGGTAATGGCAAGCCATGAGCGATTGGCGTAACTTCGCTTGCAGCCAGGCTGGCCGCAACTGGTTTCTCTAGCGGTGCTGGATTCGACATAACCCAGCACCGCTAGAAGTGAAGCTGCCAGCTACCTAACCTCTTCAAGCTTGCCAGATTTCCAAGCGAAGGTATGTTCCTTGTCCTCCTCCTTCCATTTTGACTTAAAGATCGCTGTTCTTCCTGCTCCAGTGCTTATCATCTGAATTTGATGCCCAGTCACTTCAGCTATCTGGTTGAGGGTTGCTCCATCGAAGGAAAAAACCTGCAACTGAGCGCCGAGGCTGGCACCTTGGCTAGAAGTAACGATGATCTCAGGAAGGCCGTCTCCGTTTACATCAACAATGCCGAACGGGGCCGTGAAACGGTCATAGATGTTGGTGTAGACATAGCTCCCCGGCAACTTGGTCGAAGCAAGCTTTGCCAGTTTGCCATCTTCGGCAGCGAAAACCCCTAATTCGAGCAGCTCACTGCGCCCGCCAACTGAGTAAACCAATACGGTCAAGACGCGCCCGGTTTTGTCTAAAACCGCCACGCTTTTCGCCGCGCGGGTTTGCGTCTCGCCTACCGGAAAGGTGGCGATGGCGCTGCCTTTGGGCAGATAGGAGGCAAGTTGCTGTAACTCAATTTCGGAACTGCCGCTGAGTTGCCTGACTGGCTCGCTCGACGGGCTGGTCAGCTTGGGGTCATTTGGAAACGGCGGGGGCGGCAAGGGTCTCGGAGGCGGTGGCGGTGGCGGGATGGTTTGTTGCTGTCCAGCGGTCAGCGAGTCTCCCGCTGACTGCGCAACAGAGATGTCAGACAGTTGAACGGAAGCTCGACCGCTTGTTAAAGAGATGCTGTGTAGCAACGCGAATGCTGCGACCAAAGTGAGCCAACCAGAAGTTACTACCAGGAACAATTCAGATTTGTTCATAAGACCTGCTGGCGTGGTTTGAAAAGCAAGCGTGAAATCAGCAGACGGCAGAGCCGTAAACTCTATTGCCGAAAAATCAGGAAGTAGGAATAGATCAATGGGCAATGCCATTTTTCTTTCCTACTTCCTTTTTATCGCCTGACTTCGCTTAGTCAGAGCGTCTTTTCAGCGTAATATCCAGCTTATTGCTAGAGGTGATCAGCTTGAAGTCACGGTATGGCGCTGGCCCTTCCAGGCTAAACCCTCCAGCTACGCCGAAAACGGCAGGCAGCTTGGTTAGTATCCGTGGTGCAACCTCGGCGTCAAAAAATACCCAACGTCCCCCAGCTTTAATGCGTACTTTTTGCCCGGGGCGCAAGGTCTTGAGGCTTGACGGAATTGACGGTGAACCGACGATCCCGCGAAGAGCGACTAATTGATCCCCTTTACGCTCGTCAGGTGCGATGAGGTAGATGGAGCCTCGAATATCACCGGACCCAACCGGCTCGCCCTGATCAGCAGACCAAGGGATTACCACGTTTTCAGTGGTGATATTTTCCAACAGGATTTCATAGACAACCTCGTCACCCAATTGGTAGCTGGTCTTGTTCAAGCTTACCAAAGTGACTTTCAAGGGAATCACTTTCTTCTCATGGGAATGTCCGATGGTGAGTCCGCCGCCGCCAGCGCTGCCCGATTTTTTCTCTGATTTGAGCTTGACCTGTGTCAAATCAAGCACTTCTTCCGCTTGCTGCCGCCACGTTATTGGCCATAGCAATAACAGGCATAACCAGCTAACAAATTGTGTCTGCATGAATGCCCCCTGTTACGGACATGTTTGATAAGGGGCGAAGTTGATCTATTATTCTGTTTCTTCTTTTCAATGTTGCTGTCTCTCTATTGTCGTCTTTTTAGATCCAAGGTCAGCCTATTCGTGGAGACTGCCGGTTCATAGGGTAGGGCAAGAGCAGGATTCGAAAGGTTAAAATATGCCTGTACCTCAAACATGTGCGGTAACTTCGCTAGTACCCGTTTGGTTACGTCTGAGTCCGTGAACCACAAAATACCTGGAGTTCGAATTCTGACTGACTGTCCTGGTCGGAGTTTCTTCAGGCTATTAGGAAGAAGTTGTGAGCCATAAAGTGCTTGACCGGCGACAAGCTGATCGCCCGAAATCTCGTCTTTTATAACTAGGGAGAGAAAAGCATCTAGTACTCCATCAAGCTGTAAGTGATGGATGCTGAGAGCGCATCCGGGATGTAGGGCGGGATTAAATCCCGCCCTACATCCCTCATTTTCAGCTTGATGGAGTACTAGATAGCCAGGGGGGTATTTCTCTTCATTGGGTTTGACCTTACTCCAATCAGGCGACCAAGGGATTACCAGAATGTCCTTAGTGACATTTTTGAGCGCCACGTCGTAAATGATCCCGTCTCCAAGCTGACGATTATGCCCATCTAAGCTTAGCAAGGTAATATTGAGCGGGGCAAAATTCCGGGGCTGAGTCTGATGATTGCCAACGGCCACTCCTTTGCTTCCGCCTTTTACTTGCCCCCTGTGTTTATTAGGGAATTTAACTTTCGTCAAATCGAGAAAGTCATCGTTTTGACCCAAAGTTATAGATGTCGATAGCAAAAACGTAGTTGATTAGCGGCCTCTCTTGCCAAAATCAACTATTGAATTTAGATTGCCTGCCGCAATGAATCCCAATCTCACTCCTTCACGATTGAGTTATGAGCAACTGCTCGAACTGGTTCAGCAATTGATTGCTGAGAA